>CAZJTO010000087.1:0-9094 GCA_964548935.1 uncultured Saprospiraceae bacterium | reverse complement strand
ATGGCCATCAACCCTTCCGATTTCAGTCTTTTTTACATGGGTCGAATCAAAAAGCGAAAGCTGAACGGGGAGGCCCGGAGCACTGATAAACTATTTGAGAATCTCGGCAATGGAACATTCAAAGATGTTTCCAAACAAGCGGGTATCGGATCTGAAGGGTACAGTCTTGGCGTGAACACTGGAGACTTCAACTCAGATGGTTTACCAGATATCTTTGTCAGTAACGACTTCATCTTCAATGATATACTCTATATAAACAATGGTGACGGCTCCTTCACCAATGAGTTGAACTCTAATGTCAATGTCTCTAGTTATGCGAGCATGGGTAATGACGCTGCTGATATAAATAATGATGGCAACATCGATTTTATCACATTAGACATGAAGCCCGAAGATAGTTATCGCGAAAAATTACTGGTGTCCGCCTCCAGTTACAATACATATAAGAGGACCCTATCACTTGGCTATCATCCTCAATTCACCCGCAATATGCTCCAAATCAATAACGGCGATGGCACCTTTAGTGAAATAGGTCAATTAGCCGGTATCTCGAAAACAGACTGGAGTTGGAGTTCGCTCTTTATAGATCTTGACAATGACGGATTCAAAGATTTATTTATCTCCAATGGGTTCAGACGAGAATTGGGCAACTTAGACTATATCAATTACAATGAATTTTCTCCATTTACTAACCCTGGTTCAGATCTTCAATCTCAAATAGACGGTATCAATAATGCGCCAGGTATAGCCATTCCTAATTATGTATACAAAAATAATGGGGACCTCACCTTTACTAATAAAGTAGAAGAATGGGGACTAGAACTACCGACTTATTCGAATGGTGCGGCCTCCGTGGATCTAGATCTTGACGGCGACTTAGATTTAGTCGTTAATAATATTGACATGGAAGCCTCGGTTTATGAAAACCTGTCCAACAAAAAATTCAATAATCACTATATAGATGTGCAGCTTGTCGAATATCAAGGAAACAGGACGCCGCTGGGGTCTAAGATATTCGTTTACACTAACGGTAAGCAACAGATGATAGAAGTCAATCCGTACCGTGGTTATCTATCCTCTATCGAACGAAAGGCACATTTTGGGTTAGGGGATAATATATCTTCGGTTGACTCAGTAAAGGTTTATTGGCCCGATGGAAGGTTATCAATGCTCACTGCAGTAGGGATTGATACCATCATCAATGTGGCATATGCGAGCTCATCCACCCTGCAAAACTCAACACTCCATAAGGAAAGCAGTGACCAACTGTTTACTGATATTACTTCGTCTGCCAAGCTCAATTTTAGGCATCAAGAAAACAATCAAGTTGATTTCCATAAACAGTTTTTATTACCCCATCAGCATTCTAAACTCGGGCCTGGGATAGCGGTAGGAGATGTCAATGGAGATGGATATGACGATTGCTATATCGGTGGTGCACATGGACAAAGTGGACAATTGTTCATTCAGCAGGCCGATGGCACATTTACTAAAAAATGGTCTGCAGGTTCAGACTATGAAGATATGGGTGCACTATTTTTTGATTTTGATCGAGATGGCGACAACGATCTTTATGTGGCATCCGGTGGCACACATGCCTATGATATCCCCGAAAATTTTGAGGATAGACTTTATATAAATGATGGCAGAGGCAATTTTGAAATGTCCACAGGTGTCATACCAAAGAACAGTAGGAGCAGTAGTTCAGTGTCCGCTTCTGATTTCGACAAAGATGGTGATCTTGATCTATTTATCGGAGGGCGGATAAAGCCACGAGAATATCCATCTGCACCTACAAGCGTTATCCTAAAAAATGAGGGTGGAAGATTCATAGAAGTCACAGAACAGGTAGCTCCAGGATTGAAGAACATTGGCATGGTTACACAGGGCCTCTGGACTGACTACGACAATGACAATGACGTGGATTTAGTAGTCGTAGGAGAGTGGATGCCCATTACCCTATTTGAAAATAATAACGGACAACTAACTGATAAGACTTCACAATTAGGCTTAGCACAACAGACAGGCTGGTGGAACAGTATCACTGCATCTGATCAAAACAGCGATGGCCGCTTAGACTATATTCTTGGTAATCTTGGTGCCAACAACGAGTATGACATTAGTGGTGAAAATCCACTCGTGCTCTATTCAAAAGATTTTGATAATAATGGATCAATAGATCCCATACTGACTAAGCGATATATCGACGGCGAGTATCCGATCGCCTCAAGAGATCGATTTTTGAGTCAGCTTACCTATTTAAAATCAAATTATACGAGTTACGAAAGTTATGCGGTAACGAAGACCAAAGAGTTGTTTACTGAGGAAGACTGGCAGGACGTCACTATCCATGAGGCCGCGACATTTGATAATAGTATATTAATGAATTTTGGAAAAGACAGCCTTCAACGTCTTTCTCTCCCAAAAGAGTTACAGATCGCTCCAATCTTTGGAAGCGTCAGCGTAGATATCACTCAGAATGGTACTGAAGAAGCTATTATATCTGGTAACTTCTATTCTAACAATGCTTCTAACGGCCCCATCGCCAGTTCAACTGGAGCATTACTCAGAAGAACAGAATCTGACTATTCAGTTACAAGAGGTCACGACAACGGCCTCAACTATCGAGGCGACCGAAAAGCGCTGGCTACCATTGAGTTAGCCAATGGCCATCTTGCTATTGTATCTACGGTAAATGACAATGATGTCTCTCTACACAAAATTGAATCTAAGATTGCTACTCAGCGATACGAAGAAGATGAGTTTAAAGCCATTATAACACTCCAGGACGGCAGGGAAATACTCAGAGAATCCTTCTATGGCTCTGGCTATCTTTCTCATAATAGCCGCTTACTCGTCCTACCTCTAGATTGGGAGACTGTAAGCTTTTACAAGTTTACTGGAGAGCAAAGACGTGTAACAAGATAGCTCCTTGTTCGATTAATATGGATTATCAGTTACTGGACCTTAATTCGTTTTTACAAACTGAATGAAGTCATTATTCTTTGCCATGATCAAATAATCCTGGTTACTAATCTTAATCTCTGCCACATCTTTTACGTCACCCGGAGCGTATAGCCCACTTACCCTGCTAGGTACAGCCTCGAAACTTCCATTCCCATCACCACTCAATAGTAAACCATTACTGGCGTCATTTCTTGGTGTTTCAACTTCAGAGCTATGAAGATTGCCAGCTACTATCACATCGAGATTCGAATCCTTGTTGAAGTCTTTTACTATAATTTGGTTAATACTGGACAATTGCGCCAGATTAGGCAAATCATGAATCTCAAAACGGCCTTCCTTATTCTCAATGTATACACTAGCAAATGACTTCACTTGATAGTGCAAGGATTTCTCTAAATCTCTTTCAGTATATATATCCACAAGGGTCGCATTGGCGAAAGACTCATAATTTTTATACTTGACTTTTATGACCGGAATCTGCTGCGAAGAACATTCTCTTCCCCTTACCGGAAATTTCTCGCCATCATTGAAATAGCTCAAGACGATATCGTTGGTCGCGTTTTTATCGAAATCATTGAAGTAAACATCAAATGTCTCGTCACCCTCGGCTTTATATTTATAATTGAGCCCAAGGTTACCAGCGATGTAATCCAGGTCTCCATCTGAGTCAAAATCACCAGATTGAATGCTGAACCACCAGCCCGCAGAGTCATCCAATCCTAATTCCTCACTTACATTTTTAAATGATCCATTACGATTTCTAAACACAGTTATAGGCATCCACTCTCCCACAACTATTAGATCAACCTCTCCGTCACTGTTATAATCCGACCAAATAGCACTTGTTGCCAAGCCCAGTTTTCTCAGATCAGGCGCTACCTTATCGGTCACGTCTAAAAATTTTGGTTTGCCATTAGAGCTGACATTTTCGAGTATATAGCTATCCGCTGGTTTTGGATAGTTGCCGGGCACTAATCTGCCACCTACAAAAAGATCTAAATCACCATCATTGTCATAATCCGCACTACTAACTCTACTTCCGCTTGTTAGCATCTCCGGGAGCGCTGACTCATCTTTACTAAAGTTGCCTGCACCATCATTAACATATAGTCGATCTTGTAGTAATGGCGAATTGTATATAAACTCATTGCCGCCACTAACCACATAGATATCCTGATCTCCATCCCCATCCGCATCAAATATTAAACTGCCCAGGTCCTCAGACCTCTTATCTCTTATGATGGCATCAATATTCTGTTTCTCAAATCCAGCAGACGACTGAAAATATACTCCTGTTTCTCCATTCATGGCTCCCCCAATCACAAAGTCATCCAACTCATCTCCGTTTAAGTCTCCTACAGATATCCCAGGTCCAAACATTGATGTTTTATGCGGCAACAAAATCTCTTTTGCAAAATCATCATAGTAGTTTTCTATATGTCTATGACTTGCGATAATATTAGAGTCCTTCTCAGTTTGAAAAAGGAGTGGTACATTGATTTCAGACGCATTCGACTCTTCGGTAGCATCAGCATAGTCAATTAAGAGCATCTGATTAGCTTCCACAGCATTAAGTGAGTATTGCTTGCCATCAGGCCACATTACATGAATCGAATCAACAGTAGTAATCTCTCCCAGTCCAAAATGCATCTGTGGAGCCACAGACGATTGAAACCCTCGTGTCATTGTTAACTCCTGAAATTGAGGAGTAATGGCAGTGAACAAGGTAACTTTGACACCGATTCCAAAAGGGTTGTTAGAACTTCCTTTAAATTTTACTACTAAGTAGTTGTTTATAGTTGATGCATTGTTTTCAAATATGGATGCATGATCATCAACATTATTACTCACTATATCTAGATCTCCATCATTATCGAGGTCCACATAAACGCTGCCATTCGACCATCCCTTATAATTCAATCCCCAGGAATCATTAACCTGTTCAAAGCTCAAATCTCCCTTGTTCCTATAAATAAAATTGTCAATTTTCTCTGAGGGTATTGATAAACTTCTCTGCAACAAACTATCCGATTTATTCCGCTCTTTTTCCCAAGCGTCAAAATAATCCTTGTTATTGATTTCTCTACGAGTACCATTGGCAATGAAGATGTCCTTCCAACCATCATTATCAAAATCTGCTATTAGCGGTCCCCAACTCCAATCTGTAGAGGATACCCCAGCCAATCGTGAAATATTACTAAAATCGGGCAGACCATCTTTTAGATTTCCATTATTGAGTTGGAGACTATTCTGCATGTATTGATAGTGGAATCCAGCATTCACGGTATTCCAAAAAAGTTGTGGGTTCATACCGGCCATATTGGCCTTGGCTCTACGATTATCTTGAGCCGTCATATCTACTTGAAAGATATCCAACAACTGGTCATTGTTGAAATCAGCGATATCAACACCCATTCCATAAAACGAAGTGTTCTTAGTGAGTTCTCTAGAGTGTTCAGAAAACGTTCCGTTCTGATTATTTATATATAGAAGATCCCGAGTACTAAAGTCATTTGATACATACAGATCAGGCCAACCATCCTGATTAATATCCCCTACTGTTGCGCTTAGTGTTAATCCAAAATTCTTAAGACCTGCTTCTTCAGTAACTTTTATAAAGGTGTCACCCTCATTTTTGTAGAGGTTGTCAGTCTCGATATCTGTAACATTGTTTTGCTTGTAATGATAATAGCTATTGGGTGCCTTAAAACTTGTCGGTGGATAGTTAGCTACATATAAGTCCAAGTCACCATCAAGGTCATAATCAAAAAACGTAGCTTGAACACTATTGCCAATATCATCTAAACCGTACTCGTGGGTTTTATCATCAAATGTCTGATCTCCATTGTTGATATATAGAATGTTATCCTTGGGCTCAAACTTCCCGCCCACAGAACAGTATATATCGAGATAACCATCATTATTGACATCAGCCATCGTAACCCCAGTATACCATCTATCATCACCAGCCACACCTGCAGCATCCGAAATATCTTCAAATTGCATATTGCCCTTGTTCAAGTACAACTTGTTAGGCACCATATTACCTGTAAAGTAAAGATCAGTAAGGCCATCATTATTTATATCTCCAGCAGAAACACCGCCACCCATATAGAGATAGGCATAGGTGAAGTAATTTAGACTATCACTTTCGGTTAGGTTGTTAGCAAAAGACACATTAGACCTTTCTTTATCAATCGCCTTAAATTGTATTTGATCTTGACTAAAGCTTGTTGAATCCTCAGTACACGAAGAGGCCAACATCATTAAGCCTAAGATTAAAAGAACATACCCCCACAAGTCATTGAGCATAAAAAGAGATAATTATATAAGTGTAAACAAACCTTGAAGAGACTCTTCACTGAGGAGTCCTATCTTCTGTTGAGTAGTTGAGAACAGTGTAAAAAAACAGAATCCACTAAAATTGACTTTTAATGGATTCTGTTAATAGGTGATGTTAAAACTTCAACTCCTTAATAACCAGGATTTTGAGTTAATACTCCACCACTTAAATCTATTGATCCAAGTGGAATTGGAAACAAATCAAACGTGTTACTATAAGGGTTCACCTTGGGGCCAAAGTTAGGAATAGTACGTGACTCGTTTGCAACATATTCAGTAAGAACCTCTTGAGTCACTCCCCATCTTCTCAAATCAAATAAGCGATGACCCTCCATTGATAATTCCAATCTTCGCTCATGTCGTACTGCCATACGAGCGAAAGCTTGACTAGAGAAATCAGGATACGGTGCAATTATATAATTAGCCGCTAACTCACCAGTTTCAGGATTAGTTTCAAACGTCATATTGATCGCTCTATTTCTAACCTGATTGATATAGTTAAGTGCCAATGATAAATCATTAGTCTCAACTGCCGCTTCAGCCGCCATCAATAGTACATCGGCATATCGCATTATATTATAATCGACTCCAGTATTTACTTGACCCCACGCACCAGTACCTAATTGAGAAGCAACCTCATCCGCTTGAAAAGCAGTCTTTTTATTTAGGTAAATTCCAGATATATCTGTAGGAGGTGTACGAATCCAATCTAGTCCAGGGTGAAAACCAAAACCATTAAAGTCTATTCCTCTACGACCAATTGTGTAGTCAATTCTCGGATCAAGAGGTCCCTGATGAGGTGTAAACTCTTCAGCCGAAGTCACATTATAATCATTAACTATGTCATCTTCATTAAACGTTTCTAATAGTGGCAGACCACTTTCATCAGTCTTGAAAGCATTCGATAGATCAATCGATGGCATAAAGAATCCACAACAAGAGTTATATGGACCTCCACCGGGCTGAGGTAGTACAGAACCAACGTTGCCGTTAAAAGAAAGACCTCCATCAGCCACAAACTGCGCACTAAACAAAGCTTCAGAACTAAGTTCTCCTGCCCCCGTAAAGTTATTGAAGAATTCTGGCTGAAGTGCAAACTCTCCACTATTAATGACTTGATTGAATTGCGCTAGTGCTCCAGCCCAATCACTCTGATATAAAAGCGTTTTTCCTAAAAACGCCCGTGCTACATTACTGGTTGGCCTACCCGTACCACCCTGATCTGCAGGTAAGTTATCAATGGCAAATTGAAAATCAGCTTCAGCCTGATCCCATGCAGGTCCTGTGTTAGGCTGATTGAAGTCATTATTTTCAAAATTCTCAACTGAGATGATGGCTACATTTCCATACATCTTAGTCAATTCGAAATAGAAAAATCCTCTTAAAAATCTCGCTTCTGCCTCTTGTACGGTAAAGTCCCCATCCTCAATAGCATTAATTTGGGATAAAACAGCATTTGCGCGATTAACACCAGCATATAAAACTTGAAATTTTCCTCGTATATAACTATTCGATGGACGTATATTATAAGTCTCTAACTCAAATAGATTCTGTTGATCAGAATCCGTACTCCCCTTGTGGGCATCATCGGACAAACAATCTATCCACCAATTATCTGTGCCTTGAGCAAATTGTTCTGCTGATCCCCCAAACCTTGAACCATTAAGTATAGAGTACGCTCCTGTTAAGAGTAAATCTACCCCAGTCTCATTCGCTAAGTTTTCCTCACTCAACGCACCTACTGCAGGTACAGTAGTAAATTCATCACTACAAGAGACTGCTACAATAAGCAATACTATAAAAAGATAAATTAAATTTTTCATTGGATTACAATTTTATATTTACACCAAAAAGAAATATCTGAGACAAAGGATTATTATTTACATCTAATCCTAAAGTTAAGGCATTGTTTCCATTTCCTGGCTGAATTTCAGGATCTAAGCCTGTATAATCAGTTATTGTCGCCAAGTTGGACCCTGTTATGTAAAATCTAAGTTGAGATATTCCAACATTTTCAAGTAATGATTGAGGCAATGTATAACCTATTTGTACATTCTTTAGTCGTAAAAACGACCCATCCTCTATAAAAAATGAATTTGCGGCTATTTCCTCATTAGAAACAGAAGTGCTCAATGCAGGTGCCGTACCATCTTGGTTCGTACTTGAGAAACTATCAAGTACTCGTTCGCTCCGATTCGAATTAAAGAAAGTTGGGAAATCTGTAAACACTCTATCTCCGTTATAAATATCATTTCCTGAAACTCCAGAAATAAAGGCAGAAATATCAAAGCCTTTATATGCTGCACGAAGATTGACACCATAGCTGAAGTCAGCATGTGGAGAACCAATAAAAGTTCTGTCATCATCATTAATGACTCCATCATTGTTGATATCAACATATCTAAATCTTCCTACACCTTCAGCCGCATCAGCAAATCCTTGATCAGGACCAGCAGCAACTTCTGCCTCATTTCTATAGATACCATCTACCACTCTTCCAAAGAAAGAAGCAATAGGTTGCCCCACTTGAGTCCTATTAGCAGATGTGCCCGTAAATGGAATTATATCACCTGTCTGAAATGCACTAACTAATTCTGTTACTTCATTATTGAACGTAGATAATGTAGCATCTACACCATAAGAAAACCCACTATCTGTGTCATTGTCATAGCTAAGACTAAAATCAAATCCGTTATTTTCAATTGCACCAATATTTACAAATGGCGCATTTGCATCGATTGCTAAATCATTGATGACTGACAAGTCTTGAGCAATTAGGTCTTCT
>CAZJTO010000086.1:0-9121 GCA_964548935.1 uncultured Saprospiraceae bacterium | reverse complement strand
TCTTTTGAGGTAGACATCACGATCATACTTTGGACATTGCCGAGGTCTGAGATGAGCGTCAATTTAGTCAGGATGAAGGTCTCATAAGCCTCAATGTCTCTGACGACCACTTTGAGTAGATAGTCATAGCTGCCCGACACCCTGTGGCATTCCATTACCTCGTCAAACTCATCGACGATTTTCACAAATCGATCTAAGTACTCTCTGGTGTGCCCCTTGAGCGTGATTCCTACAAAGATGGTTTGCTTGTATCCCAAGCGGCGCTTGTTGACGATAGCCATATACTTATCAATATAGCCTTCCCTTTGCAGGCGCTTGACTCGCTCGAAGATAGGGGTGGTCGTCATGCCAAGAGCTTGTGCAATGCTCTTATGAGTCTGGTTACTATTGTCCTGTAGTAAATTGAGGATCTCCGAATCCGTTTTATCAAGTGTGTATGGCATTGGAAAAAATTTCTGAGTGAGTATGCTATTACTCAAATAAATAGAAAAATAATCTATTCAAATTACACTTAAAAGAAAATAACATATGCCTTTCGGTAATACGCAGAAATTATGGGAACAAATAGCTCTAAATTTTCATTTTTATACTTAAAGCCATAAACGATGTTGATCGAAGTCGAACTGCCACGATTAGGAGAGAGTATAACAGAGGCAACCATTTTGTCTTTCCCTAAATCAGTGGGTGAGTTCGTGGAAGAAGGCGAAACCATAGTTGAGATCGCAACAGACAAAGTGGATTCCGATATTGCCGCTCCGTGTAGCGGTACGATAACAGAGATTTTGGCTGCGCCCGATGATGTGATTCCTATAGGTCAATGTGTGTTGATCATCGACGACTCAACAAGTCCTAAAGCCGGTAACAACAAAAAAGGAACGACCAATAGCACCAAGACTGCATCAAATACAGCCAAAGAAAAAAAATCTAATAACACAACCACCAAAAGCAAGAGCACCGAGCCCAAGTTGACAAACTCGGATTTAGGCGAAGCAACTGGCTCTCAAGAGGTATTCTTATCGCCATTAGTCTTGAGCATGGCCCGGTCAGAAAACCTGACCATGCATGAACTCCGACGGATCAGAGGTACTGGGACGAATGGTCGAATTAGAAAGAGTGATCTCCATGAGTATCTCAAGAATCGCAAGTATCCATTGCCTGAAGGGACATCTAATCAATCTACCGCTGTACAGAGCTCTCCTTTTTCAAATTTCCAAGCGCCACCCGTTACGGTTGACCCGCAATCCGACCGCATAGAGCAGATGGATAGAATGCGCCAGATGATAGCTGGACATATGGTCTACTCGGTGCAGACTGCGCCCCATGTCACTTGCTATGTGGAGGCCGACCTCACTACCGTCATGGAGTGGAGAAACCGAGTCAAAGAACCATTCTTGAAAAAGCACGGGTTCAAATTCACTTTGACACCTATATTCTTGGAAGCTATTGCTAAAGCGATCCAGGACTACCCCATGATTAATGTGGCACTCAAGGGCAAGGATATCGTATTCAAAAAGAACATAAACATTGGCATGGCAGCGGCTATCCCATCAGGTCACCTGATCGTACCTGTTATCCACAATGCCGACGAAAAAAACCTCTTTGGCTTAGCCAAGGACGTAAATCAACTCGCCACTAAAGCAAGAACGAATCAGCTCGACCCTGCTGATGTCCAAGGAGGCACCTTTACGCTTAGTAACGTCGGGACCTTTGGCAGCTTGACAGGAACGCCAATCATTAATCAACCGCAGTCTGCCATACTGGCTACGGGTATCATCAAGAAGAGAGCGGAGGTCATGACTTATGACGGAGAGGATCGCATCGAAATACGACAGATGATGATCATGGCACTTTCATTTGACCACAGGGTGATCGATGGTCAACTCGGAGGCTCATTTTTACGCAAGGTTGCAGACTACATCGAGGATTTTAATCCTCAACGAACGATATAATTATGACTAAACTTACCATACCCATAAAAAAGAATAAGGCATCTAAAGAGGTACTTCTAAAAGGATTTCAACTCTTTGCAGAGGCAAGAGCCATGTCGTCATTGTATGAGGCCAACTTCAAAGCGGTCTCTAAGTATGTGCATGCTACCTCGAAGGGACATGAGGCTATACAAATCGCTGCAGGCATGCAGTTGGCAACTCAGGATTACGCCTATCCATATTATAGAGATGATGCGATGCTATTGGGTTTAGGTATGCAGCCTTACGACCTCATGCTGCAATTGTTAGCTAAGAAAGATGATCCCTTCTCTGGAGGGCGAACATACTATAGTCATCCCAGCTTGAGAGATGAGGACAAGCCTAAGATCCCTCATCAGTCATCAGCAACAGGTATGCAGGCTATTCCTGCCACTGGTGCCGCATTGGGCATGCAATACAAGGAACAGCTTGGCATAGATGATAGCAATAGCCCTGTGGTGTTGTGT
Organism: uncultured Saprospiraceae bacterium; assembly: GCA_964548935.1. Classification (GTDB taxonomy): domain Bacteria; phylum Bacteroidota; class Bacteroidia; order Chitinophagales; family Saprospiraceae; genus GYS-P2D. The sequence goes on along the minus strand of CAZJTO010000086.1, from coordinate 6,687 downwards.
TCATTGGGAGATGCGTCGATCACCGAGGGCGAGGTATCGGAAGCCTTTCAGATGGCAGCACTCAGACAACTCCCGATCCTGTACGTAATCCAGGATAACGAGTGGAATATCTCGGCGTCGGCAGATGAGGTGAGAGCGCAAAATGCCTATGAATTCATCCAAGGGTTTCATGGTATAGAAGCCTATAGCATTAATGGGTCAAGTTTTACCGAGTGCTATACAACCGTCCAAAAAGCACTGGACGTCATACGCAAAGAACGAAGGCCGGTCCTGATCCATGCTAAGGTGCCATTACTCAATCACCATACCTCTGGCGTAAGAATGGAATGGTATCGGGATGATCTCACCGAAGCACGAGCCAAAGACCCCTATCCAGTTTTTCTACTGGAGCTTCAAGAACAAGGAGTTGACCAAAAGACCATTGACAGCATTGAAAAGAAGGCAGCAGAAAAGGTTGAACGTGAATATCAGCAGGCTGTAAAAGCTGACGATCCGCAACCTGAAGATCTATTTACTAATGATTTTGCTCCAGCAACTCATAGTGAGGAACAAGGGGTTCGCACTCCTGCAGGCGGACAGGAAGTAGTCATGGTAGACTGTGCCCTGTTTGCGATCAAAGAATTAATGACCACCCACAAAGAGTGCCTATTATACGGTCAGGATGTGGGCCATCGCTTAGGCGGTGTATTTAGAGAGGCGGCGACCCTTGCCCAGACCTTTGGCAACGAGAGAGTGTTTAACACACCTATCCAAGAAGCATTTATCATCGGATCAACCGTGGGTATGAGTGCGGTAGGTCTAAAGCCGATTGTAGAAGTTCAATTTGCAGATTATATATGGCCAGGCCTTAACCAGCTCTTTACAGAAGTCAGTAGATCCTGCTATTTATCTAATGGTAAATGGCCCGTGTCTATGATCCTGAGAGTACCGATTGGAGCCTACGGTAGTGGTGGCCCGTACCACTCTTCCTCAGTAGAATCCGTGGTGACGAACATCAGGGGAATAAAAATCGCCTACCCGAGTAATGCGGCTGACCTCAAGGGTCTATTGAAAGCAGCCTATTACGATCCCAATCCAGTGGTGATCTTCGAACATAAGGGATTGTACTGGTCTAAGATCAAAGGCACTGAGGGTGCTAAATCTATAGAGCCTGATTCAGATTATATCCTCCCATTTGGGAAAGCGCATCTGGCACAAGAGATCTGGGAGGATGATACGCAAGAGACCTTGACTATTGTCACCTATGGCATGGGAGTGCATTGGGCACTCAATGCCAGCAAGGAGTATGCAACACAGGTGGAGGTCATAGATCTTCGCACGCTGTACCCGCTGGATGAAGAAACGATCTTCAAATCTGTACGTAAGACCAGAAAGTGTCTCGTACTGACTGAGGAGCCAACAGGCAATTCTTTTGCTCGCAGTCTCAGTGGTCTGATCCAAGAACGCTGCTTCCAAAATCTCGATGCGCCTGTGATGACCTTAGGTTCTGAAAACATGCCGGCAATACCACTGAATAGCATACTTGAGGAGACCATGATTCCTTCTTATCAGAAAGTGCAGGCGAAGATCGAGGAGCTATTGGCCTATTAGTGTCAAGTCTTACGACATGGGCCAGTGATCAAAATTGAGAACCATACTTTCTCGATATGATTTTATACATTGGGCGCTGTGATTGGTAGCTATAGGTTTACAACAGCTTTATGGCGTGTACTCTTCAATCTACTTCTCCAGGGGATCAAATTAATATCATCGATGCTTTCGAAAAAACAAGAAATCAGTAACTGTGCGGCACGTCTCTTTCGCAAGAAAGGCTATAAGGCCACCTCGATGAGAGACATAGCAGACGCTATGGATATGAAAGCAGCCAGCCTCTACAATCATATATCATCCAAGGAAGAACTCTTCTGCGAGCTTTTGTTGAAGATGGCTCACCACTTTACTAAGGGGATGACAGATATTCTCGAAGCCTCGCTGAGCACTTCGGAAAAACTCGAAAGAGTCATCTTGCTTCATGTCAAGTTAACCATCGAACACACAGATGCTATATCACTGGTTGCTGGCGAGTGGGTGCATCTGCCTCAATCCGCACTCAATGAGTACATCACCCATAGGGAGACCTATGAAAAAGAATTTCGAGCAATCATCAATCAAGGCAAGAAAGAAGGGTTATACAAGGACATCGACACAGATATCATCCTCTTCTCTATCCTATCGACACTCAGAGGATTGTATTCTTGGTACTCTAAAAACAAGAATTATAATTCCATCGAACTAGAAAAACAAATGGTGAATTGTTTAACTTCCGGTATTCTGAAATAAGCTATTGATTTTTAAACTAATGTTTGTTAGTTTTATTATAATAGTTGTTAGTTTAGAGATCAATGAGCACTACATTTCATTCTGTACAGGTTAAGAACATACGCAAGACAACATCCGAGTGTGCGGTGATCACATTGGACATACCTGAACCATTACAAGACACATTTCACTACAAGCAGGGGCAATATCTGACATTCAAGGCCCTCATTGATAAAGAAGAGGTCAGGCGCTCCTATTCGCTCTGCAGTTCACCTACCGAAAACACTTGGCAGGTGGCCGTAAAAAAGATCGAGGATGGTCGGTTCTCTACTTATGCCAACGATGTCTTAGAGGAGGGTGACCTAGTCGAGGTCATGGCACCATTGGGTAAATTTTATACCGAGATAGATCCGAGCAGTGATAAGCAATATGCAGCCTTTGCCGCAGGTAGTGGCATCACGCCGATCTTATCTATTATCAAGACCCATCTCGAGATGGAGCCGGATAGCAGTTTCAGTCTGTTCTATGTGAACAGATCAGTATCGTCTATCATCCTACGGGAAGAAATAGAGGGTCTAAAGAATAAGTATTTTGAAAGGTTTCAAGTCTTTCATTTCCTGACTCAAGAAGACAGGGCAACGCCCATGTTCAATGGTAGAATCAATACAGAAAAGTTAGATTTCATCACGGATCATCTACTGAAGGTCGACCAAATCGATGACTTATTCATCTGTGGCCCCAATGACATGATATTCATGATTCAGGACTATTTCGAACAGAAGGGATTAGCCAAGAAGAGCATACACTTTGAACTTTTTAATACGCCAACTTCAGTAGCGAAAGGGCGGAAAACTAAAGTAAAGCCCAAAGCTGGATTTCAGTCTGAGATTAGGATCAAAGAAGGTGGAATCTATCAGACGATCAGGGTCGATCGCAGTGATCAAAGTATATTGGATGCAGCTTTAGATCATAACATGGACATACCCTATGCCTGCAAAGGCGGTGTATGCTGCACCTGTAGAGCCAAGCTCATATCAGGCAAGGTAGACCAACAAGTGAGTTATGGCCTTGAACCAGAAGAGATCGAAGATGGTTACATATTGACTTGCACGGCCTTGCCGTTATCTAAAGAAATAGAAGTTGACTACGACTTATAACATATAAAACAATAGCACGATGAAAGACATGGATATGAATCAAGTATTTCAGGACAGAATCGATCGTGGCGAAGTTATAGAACCTCGTGACTGGATGCCTGAAAAATATCGCAAGACACATATACGGCAGATATCGCAGCACGCCCATTCTGAAATCGTCGGTATGCTACCCGAGGGCAATTGGATTACTCGTGCTCCATCATTGAGGCGTAAGACTGCCTTGTTAGCCAAGGTCCAAGATGAGGCCGGACATGGTCTCTATTTATATAGCGCTGCCGAGACATTGGGCATCAGTAGAGATGAGCTATTCGATCAGCTCCATACTGGCAAGGCCAAATACTCGAGCATCTTTAACTACCCTACTCTATCCTGGGCAGATATGGGTGCTATTGGATGGTTAGTGGATGGTGCTGCCATCATTAATCAGGTGATGCTCACCCGCACATCATATGGACCCTATGCACGAGCAATGGTTAAGATCTGCAAGGAAGAAAGTTTCCATCAGCGTCAGGGATTCGAAATCATGATGACACTGTCTCACGGTACAGAGGTGCAAAAGCAAATGGCGCAAGACTCACTCAATAGATGGTGGTGGCCATCACTGATGATGTTTGGCCCACCAGATGCAGAGTCAACTCACACAGAGCAGTCCATGAAATGGAAAATCAAGCTAAAAACTAATGATGAGTTGCGCCAGCAGATGGTAGACATCACGGTAGAGCAAGCTAAAATATTGGGGCTTACGATCCCAGATCCAGATCTCAAATGGAACGAAGAGCGTGGACACTACGACTTTGGCGAGATCAATTGGGATGAGTTTTGGCAAGTAGTCAAAGGCTACGGGCCCTGCAATAAAGAAAGAATTGATGCACGTACAAAAGCATGGGATGAAGGAGCTTGGGTAAGAGAAGCCGCTCTCGCACATGCCGAAAAACAACAAGCAAAGCTGTCTGTCGCAGTCTAAAACAAGAGAATTATGAGCAATGAATGGCCGATATGGGAAGTATTCATAAGATCTAAAAATGGTCTCGACCATAGACATGTAGGTAGTCTCCATGCGAGTGATGAAAAGATGGCTTTGGAAAACGCCCGAGACGTCTATACTCGACGTCAAGAAGGTGTCAGTATCTGGGTGGTTGAATCCAAGCACATCACGGCTTCTAATCCAGGAAATAGCGATGAGCTATTCGATCCTGCTATCGACAAGGCATATAGACACCCTACTTTTTATAAAATGCCTAAGGGTGTAAAACACATCTAACCATGGAGCAGAAATTGTATCAATATCTGTTACAATTGGGTGACAACTCAATGATTTTGGGTCACCGCTTATCTGAGCTATGTGGTCATGGTCCAACTCTGGAGACAGATATCGCACTGACTAATATCTCCTTAGACCTGATGGGTCAAGTTCGTCACTATTTTCAATATGCGGCTAAGCTAAATGTAGGAGGTAAATCAGAAGATGACATTGCGTTTCTGAGGTATGCCAACGAATACAAAAACTGTCTGCTCGTAGAGCAACCTAATACGGACTTCGCACATGTGATCGTACGGCAGTTTTTCTTTGATCTCTATCATATCCACTTACTGACGGCACTCACGCAGAGTAATGACAAGCAGCTTTCGGCGATAGCGCATAAATCATTGAAGGAGGTGAAGTATCACAGCAGGTTTTCGGCGCAGTGGGTTAAGAGGTTAGGTGACGGCACTGAAGACAGTCACAATCGCACACAGCAGGCGGTTGATTATCTACAGCCTTATACAGCTGAGCTCTTTATGTCCAGCCCTATCGAAGACGAACTGGTCGAAAACGGTATCGCCGTCAATCTCGCTGACATCAAAGAAATATGGCTGACAGAAGCTAAAAGCATCCTGCACGAAGCCACGATAGTATATCCTGCTAATGAGTTTGCTCATTCGGGCGGCAAGAAAGGCATCCATACAGAACACTTGGGTTATATACTGAGTGATTTACAATATATGCAACGAGCGTATCCTAATATGAACTGGTAGACACAATGGCGTCTAAGGCAGAAATATTAGAATATCTCCAAGCGGTCAAAGATCCAGAAATCCCAGTCCTCGCTATCGAAGACTTAGGCATTATCAGAGAGGTACTCATCAATGATAATGAGGTGCATGTACAGATCAGCCCGACCTACTCTGGCTGTCCTGCTATGGATATGATCGAAGTTGAGATTAAAGCAGCCCTACAGGAACAAGGATTTGAGTCGACAGTAGAGTTAGTGCTTGCTCCAGCTTGGAGTACCGATTGGATTACGCCCAAGGGTAGATCAGTGTTGGAAGAGTATGGCATCGCTGCACCGTTGGAAGAGTCTGTAGACAAGCGTGCACTCATGGGCGAAGCCAATATTGTGAAGTGTGTCAATTGTGGCTCTCATGATACTAAAATGGTCAGCCAGTTTGGCTCAACAGCGTGTAAAGCCTTGTTTCAATGCAATGTATGTTATGAGCCTTTTGATTACTTCAAATGCCTCAAATAAAATTCAATACCTAAAACATATATAATGAGTGCTATCCTCTTCGAGATCAATGATGGAATTGCCAAGATTACGCTCAATCGGCCTAATGCATTTAACAGCGTCAATAAAGAGTTAGCGCATGCCTTTCAGTCTGCATTGGATCAGTGCGCTGCTGATGACTCGGTGAGGGCTGTGGTCATCACAGGAGAGGGCAAAGCATTTTGTGCAGGTCAAGATCTCAAAGAAGTTACTACACCGGAGAGTATGCCAGGTTTCAAGGTGCTCTTAGAAGAACACTATGCACCCATCGTTCTAAAAATCAGAAATCTCGACAAACCCGTATTAGCAGCTGTCAATGGTGTTGCCGCAGGAGCTGGGGCCAACATCGCTTTGGCCTGTGATATCGTGGTAGCATCCGCTAAGGCAAGTTTTATACAAGCCTTTAGTGGCATTGGGTTGATCCCTGATAGTGGCGGCACCTACTTTCTACCACGACTTGTGGGCTTTCAGAAAGCAGTGGCGATCTCGATGCTCGGAGATAAGATATCCGCTCAAGAAGCCGCTCAGATGGGGATGATCTATAAAGCGATACCGGTAGAGGATTTTCAGGGAGAAGTGAGTGCATTGGCCAATCGATTGTCTCAGATGCCGACTAAGGGCTTAGCACTTACCAAGCGAGCATTCAGCGCATCTCTGGGCAACACCTTAGAAGAACAAATTGCTGTAGAAAATGAAGCGCAGATCAC
>CAZJTO010000085.1:0-9308 GCA_964548935.1 uncultured Saprospiraceae bacterium | reverse complement strand
ACAACTAGTGTATATATGATCAAATACCATGTTTTTGATCACTTACCCAATATACAGAAGAATGGATTGATGTTAAAGGTATGCCTACATAATGGGTCTAAAACAATAGGTAGTACCGGCCATGCTCTTACCTAGTATTGAGCTAATCTATTATATTAATGGAGGGTGACCCTACAACTTAATGATCTTTTGTGTTGAGATCTGTCCATCTCTGGATTGTATGGTCATGATGTATAGTCCACTGCTTACATGACTGAGATCACACTCTTGCTTAGTTGGTAGAATTTGCATGAACTTACCTGTGATGGAGTAGAGCTCTATTCGTTTGATGTCGTCCATATCGATAAATACTAGTCCAGTTGTCGGGTTAGGATAAACGAACTGCTCCTCACTTGAGATGTCATCCGTAGACGTCGTCTGATCTACTTGAAAGCTAACTATGGCTCGAGAACTATCGCATTCGCCAATGCTGATCTGGTAGATGAGGGTGTCGAGACCTGCAAAGCTAGAATCGGGTACATAGGTCAGGCTGAGGTCTGTTCCTAATAGGGCCGCCCCATTAGTGGGTTGAACCACGATCTCTGCTTGAAGTGTTGACAACACTAATTCATTAGGTGCGGAGCTGCCTCCAGATATGGCGCCATCAAAGAAGTTGAACTGATCTTGAACTACTTCAGTGGGTTGAACATCAAAGTTCCAATACAGAAGCTTTTCATTGTCGCTACAGTCTCGACCGAGCATGATGTTTTGTATATCCAGTTCGGAGAGGGCAGATGAGTACATCCTGACTTCATCAATCTCTCCGTCAAACCAATCATCGTCAGATCTAGAGTCTTGGCGATTGCCTACACTGAGTCGCCAGAGCCTGGCACTGACGTTGTCTATTTCACTGTCATCTGAGCCTGATAATACGCCATCCACGTAGAGGTGGCGCTCTGTAGGACTTACAAATACTCCGGCGATGTGATGCCAATCACCATCATTGATGATACTGTCGTCGGTAATTATTTCTCGCATTGTTGAATTGGTGAACAACCCAGCCTCGAGAACTGCTGAGCCAGATCGTATGTTGAGCGTATTGCCTGTGACATTGGAGTTGGCATTGCCGATATACATCAGAGTCTGATTAGCCTGACTCGATGTGTTGGCCCATGCCATCATCGTAAATGGGTATTCATCTTGGATGACACCAGATTCATACACGATGTTATCATCAACTCCGTCTAATACAAAGCTGTGGTTATTGGGCTGTTGAGGACGAGAGTCGTTATCCAGTATCGATACCGTTATAGAATCATTTTGCAGTAGTGATTCTCGATCATCACGGGCAAAAAGATCATCGGCTACTACATTGATGTAGGCAGTCTTAGTCTCGGTGTGTGTGCTGTTTCCATTGCTTACCGTCAGTGTTACGGTTTTTACCCCTTCAGAACTATAGGATACCAGATGTGGACCGTTGCCGGTGAGTGTGCTGGGCGTTGCACCTTGGCCAAAGTCCCATGTGTAACTGGATACATCCCCCTGTACCAGCGAATTGAAGCGAATCCCCTCATCGATTGCTGTAGTAGTCACAGAGGCTTCAAAATCACTCAGTACCGTACCAGTTCTATGTAAGAGCTGCGCCTCATAGAGAGAGATCGGTATAAGCTGATCCGCATTGTTAGCGCCCTCGATATATCCGATAGGTTGATTAAATGGCCCATCAATACTAAAGTTGCCATTGCAGCCTATAGCATAGTTCTGTGCCGTGGGCGGTTGCTCTATGACGATGGCAGCATCAGCACCTGGGCGATCTGCATCGCAGTTCCACATCACAGAGTGTGCTGCTGCCCAGCCATGCCCAGTACCAAAGTCACCTCTATTATTAAACCCCAAAGTCCTCACACTACTGGGGAAGGGGCCTATATCAATGAGATTATCGAAGAGCATACCTGTTGACCAATGGCGGTGTCCTTCGCTTGTTGAGGCAGGATTTTCTGATATGCTGCGCAGGACTACCATACCTGATGAGGTGGAGGTGCCATTAGATATATAATGGTGCCGACCATTGCGGGCATAGCAGTTGTCAAATAGAATACCGTTGGAGTTGCGGTAGGAGTTAAAATTATACTGGCGTGCGCCTGTCAACTCAGAAACAGGATCGATCGAATGGACATTAATCACGCTGATTCTGGTAGCGGTGCCTGTACGAACCCCTGACAGACCAAATCCCGAGACAGTAGCATTTCTCACCCAAGCGTCTTCGACCTGTGTGAGTTGGATGGCATTCCAAGCATGATTCTCATCATTGCCGCCGAGTGATTCGATCTGGACGTTGATATTTTCGATACCGACTTGTGTCACTAGTCCGGCTCTGTCATATTTATAGATATAGGATTGTGCCAATGATCTGTCTAAGTGATTATAGACCGGGGCATCAATCGTTATCTCGTCATCAGAGATTTCGGTGATATATCGATTGTATACGATCGGATATTGATCCACTGACCAATCGGAATCTCTTGCGGTACCACCGCCATCAATAGCCGCGAGCCATGCTGCTGAGCAAGGATGGAAGATGATGATGTTGTCCCCAACTTGATACCCAGATCCATCGTCTATAGTGAATGTTCTGCTGCCGACTTGTACAAAGTCGGTTGTAATATCTTGCCTTGACCCAGGGACCTCCCCACGCCAGCGTGTTTCTTCACCACCTCCGATGACGATCAGATCTCGCTGATGGGGTACATCGCCAGTACCATAGATGATCGTCGTATCTCGGGTATCTCGGCCATCTCCGATACCGCTGAGTACCACGCCAGATGTATGTATGAATACCTGACCGCTTACGGGGTATCGACCTGCCTCTAAGAGCACTGTGCCTCGGAACCCATCAGCATCGGCGTCCATCCCACTGACCGCATCAATCGCATCTTGGATGTGTGTGGTGTTATCGCCTTCGATCGGAGATATAGACATTCTAACAGGAATGTCTGGTATGGCGACGCCACCACCTCGGTAACCGGCATGGCTGAAGTCAGGTATTCGATTACGCTTCTCATCTTCTGCATAAGTCAGCGACCCATCAGGTTGTAGCCTAGCGCGATCAGTCTCCCATGTCTGCGCATGAACAAATACTGATACACAAATGCATATAGTTACCAGTAGCCACTTCTTCATCAATTAAAAATACTGAATCCGTGGTTAATCGAAACTCATACCAATGGAAGACAGAAGACAGCGTAATAGAGATTCACAACTCACGCAATCTCTATGGTGCCCTCCATATACTTGACGGCATGACCTCTGATTAGCACTCGGTCTCTGTTGAGTTGACAGTATAGCTCTCCTCCTCGTGGGGATAATTGTTGCACCTTAAACTCCTGTTTGTTGAGACGCTGAGCCCAAAATGGTACTAGTGTACAATGAGCCGAGCCCGTGACAGGATCTTCAAATATCGAGGCTTGCGGAGTGAAAAACCTGGAGACGAAATCAACGTCCGGGCTATCACTCTTGGCGGTGACAATGATCCCTCCGGGATCAATATTGATCTGGTTGAGTATGGCAATATTGGGTGTTATACTTCTGATGTCTTCTTCGGTGTCATAGATTAAGAGGTAATCTCTGGCTTTCCATACTTCGGTCGGGTTTATGTTAAGTCCATCAAGGATGGTCTTTGGGAGCGTGGCCGATAGGGGAGGACGAGATGGAAAATCAAGTTCGTAGTAGTCCTCGACTTTGCGCACAGTGAGGAGACCACTCAGCGTGTCAAATGTAATGGTGTCGCTACTATGTCCGAACTCCTCAAATATGACGTAAGCAGTTGCTAAGGTGGCGTGACCGCATAGATCCATTTCTATCTCGGGTGTAAACCACCTCAGGTGATAATGATCATTATTGAGGGGCTTGAAGTAAGCGGTTTCTGCAAGATTGTTTTCTCGGGCGATGTTCATTAAGATCTCATCCGTTGGCCAGTCTGTAATCGGGCATACAGCTGCAGGGTTGCCACCGAATAGATTCTTGGTGAAGGCGTCAACTTGATAGATCTGTAGAGTCATAACGGGAGTATATGTCTCAATATACCGCCTTTAGTGAGGTATACTTATTAGCCTCGAGATCTGACTGTAGGCTGTCGATTTTCATACCGATCGTTTTTAGAGGTATGCTACCGAGGGCGAGTCTGAGTGTGGCATTATCATCATTGACATGCTCTATTATGAGTTGCGCAGCTTTCACAGGATCGCCTTCTTGCTGATTATGAACTGAGAGCAACTTTTGTCTAAATGCGCCTGCAGTTTGGTCATAGTCAGCTATGATTTGCTCGGCTTGATTGAGCGATCGCCCAGCAAAATTGGTCCTAAAGGGTCCAGGCTCAATAATTGACACCCTGATTCCAAGAGGCTTCAGCTCCAGCGCCAATGCTTCACTAAGGCCTTCCATGGCAAACTTGCTGGCATTATACACGCCAAATCCTGCAGTAGCTTTGATACCTGCATGTGATGAGATCTGTACGATATGCCCATTCTGACGTGCCCTCATATGAGGCAATACGGACTGCGTCAATTGTGTCATACCGAAGAAGTTGACTTCAAACACGTTCTTTAGCTCTTCAATACTTGCTTCTTCGATAGCGCCCACGAATCCTATGCCTGCATTATTGACTAAGACATCTATCGGTCCTGCAGTGGAGATCAGCTGACCGATCGTTTCATCGATGCTGCTGATATCTGTAACATCTAATAATATGGCAAGAGCTCGACCGCTATATTGCTCATTAAAGTCTTTTACCTCTTGTTCTTTTCTTAGTGTGCCGATGACAAAGTCCCCTGTGCTGATAACAGCTTCGGCCATAGCTTTACCTAATCCACTGGATATTCCTGTAATTAACCAATTGCGTTTATTCATAACTCTCTTGTTTCATGCTAGGCTCTTTCGTTTATATAGATTCAAGGATCGTTTATTTAGTGTCAAACATTAAATACAAAAGCGGCATGCCTCTATATGAAACATGCCGCGTGCTAAATTTTTATTAGGTCTTCTCTCGGATTACATTTCTCCTTTTATGGTAAAATCCTCCTTCTTGAATCCATTGTTGAACTTGATATTACTGAAGGTATACTCACCATTAAGGGTATATTCCCCTGTCTCTGGATTGGGACCGTAAGATCTACGTTTAGCAGGGACATAGATGCCATCGATGATATCATAGTCTATCTCCATCTTAATGATTGGATCATTCACGCCCATAGCTGGCACAGAGAAGTAGAATTGATCGATAAGCTTAGACTTAGAATTGTAATACAGGATATACTCATCATCGGCGGGCTTGCCGGTCATTTCATTCTTATACTTCAGTGATACTTTTTCATAGGTGATTCCGTCTACGACCTCGGAACCTAAGTAGCTATGTATGGTGCTCGGATCGCCTAGTTTATAGGACATCATAAACCAAAAAGGATTCACCTGTCTGATGAATTTAGTTCCTCCTAAGGCAGCCTCATCTTTGACAAACTTACCGCTGAGAGTTACCTGTGGCACACCGTCTATTAGAGACTGTTCTACGACTCCTTCTTGTCCTGGTAGTACATTTCTCTCATGAGTGGTATACCGCGCCCAAGTATGCTCGCCATCGATGATAAATCGCTCTTGAGATACATCTTTGCCAGCGGCAAAATTGTCATAGAGGTAATCAAATTGTACATCTTTCTTCTGCCATAGATCACCATAGTCGCCTGTGACTTTGTGCATGTCGGACATCAGACTCTTGGACTTGGAATCAGCCTGCTGAGCATTAAGTTGGACTGTAAATAAAACCAGCATCAAGCCAGCAATCTGAGAAAGTGATAAAAAGTGGTAATTCATTTTGTAATTTCTTTAATCAATAAACTTCTATTAAGAGAATGGGATATCATACTAATGATCCTGTCATCGAAATAAATATTCCTATTTGCAGGTAAGAATTCAACCCCAAAGGCTAACCGTAATCTCATTAGTTTGTTCAGGGATCTTAGAGTCTAATCTATAGAGTTAAGCAGTAGTAGTGTGCTTCTCTGATTCAGATGATAAGTTTGCGGGCTTCTTAATGGTGAAATGAAAAGTAGACCCTACACCTTCTTGTGAGTCTACCCATATGTCTCCTTCATGGCGATGGATGATTTTTTGGCAAAGCGCGAGTCCTATGCCTGTGCCTTCATAATCGCCTTTTCTGTGTAGCCTTTTAAAGATTTGAAATATAGAATAGAGGTCTTCTTGAGCGATTCCGATGCCGTTATCTGCCACCGAAAAATGCCAAAACCTATCGTCTTGATTCGAGTGATGACCTACTGTGACCTTCGCATGATCACTTTTGTTAAACTTGATCGCATTGAGTATCAGATTGTAAAATACCATTCGGATGAGATTGGAATCACAATAAATCTTTGGCATCGTATCAACCACTACCTCTACCTGCTGTTCCTTTATCATCCGAGAGAGATCATGGAGTACCGTAGAGACCAAACTGTCGGCATCTGCATGTGATAAGTTATGTTGATTCTGGATGACTCTGGAGAACGTCAAAATGCTATCTATTTGAGTGGACATTCTGGTTATACCAGTAGTTGCGAAGTCTATATACTCATGTGCATCAGGATCAAGTTCGTCAGAGTATCTGTGTTTTAGCAAGCCGATAAAATTAGCGACCACTCGCAGCGGCTCTTGTAGATCATGAGAAGCGATATAGGCGAATTGCTCGAGGTCTTTATTAGAGCGTTCGAGCTCATAATTAGACTTTTCTAAGTTTGAATTGGAGTCTCTCAGGTCCTGCTCTTGTCGCTTCAATACTTCCTCGACTTTCCTCCGTTGGTGGACTTCACTATTTAAGTCTTCATTATATTTTTGCAATGCATTATTTCTTTGTTTTATGTTGTTGGTATATGCCGTTATAGCCAGATAGAGTAGAACCAATCCCGTCAGTATACTCAAAATCATAAACCAAATCGTCTCCCAAAATGCTGGCTTCTTGATTATTGTTAGGCGAGCACCTTCTTGATTCCATATACCATCATTATTAGCCGCTTTTACATGAAACGTGTAGGTCCCATGATCCAAATTGGTATAGACTGCAGGGGTCTTCTTATCGGGGTAGTTCCATCTTTCGTCAAATCCCTCCAATTTGAATGCGTATTCATTTTTGGGAGACCTATTGTAATTGATAGCTGCATAATCTATTGAGATATAGTAATCCTTGTGTGTGAGTGTGATTTCTTCATTGTTTAGCACATTAGCAGCGTATTCTCCATCCTTATTTAATACCTTGAGATCGGTGATATAAACATCAGGAGGCCTTTCATTTTTTATAATCTCAGCAGGGTTTATCAAGGTTATGCCCAGATGACCAGCAAAATATAGTCTTCCCTGTTGATCTATCTGACTGGCACGCTGACAGAATTCAACATCGCCTAAACCATCGCTCTTGTCATAAGCATTAAATGACTTGGATCGAGGATCGTACTTGACAATGCCCTCGGTGGTGCTGCCCCAAATATTACCATCTTTGGATAGCTCTATACTATGATAACTATGTTTATAGCCATCTCTACTGTAGTTTTCAAATATGCCTTTTTCTAAATTGTAACCTGATAACCCATTATCACTAGCCAGATAAAGGATATTGTTATGCTCAGCAATAGAAAATATCCGATTGGAGGGTAAGCTGTTTTCTGGATGTTGTGAGTCATACTTAAAGTGAATAAATTCCAGTGTGCCATCCTCTAAAGTCTCTACTTTGTTCAATCCTTGAAATGTCGCCAACCAAATATCCCCTCCACTATCCTGAAAGATATGATTAACAGAATTGTCACTTATAGAGTTGCTGTCATTGATATTGCGCATATAGTGCTTGGATGATCCAGACGATTCATCAACAACTATTAACCCGTTCTCTGTGCCTACCCAGATTCGATTAGAATTGTCACGATATAATGAACGGTTGAAAGAGTATGGATTCGATTGATTAAATATTTCGTAGACCCTCGTTTTATTGGTCTGGAGATCGACCCTGGTGACACCTCCTGTATGACTGATATAGAGGTGTCGGTCATCTGGACTATAAAGGCAATTGACAAAGTCATATGAGTTGGCGAAGTCTGGTGATTGAAGGATCCTTTTATTCTCCAAATCATATTTTAGAAGCCCATTTTCGCCATTTGCAATCCATGCTACTCCCTCAGGGTCGACATACAGGTTTTGAGCAATAAAACTTTTGGTAATCTCTTTGGCCATTTCTTCCACCTTTATTTGATGAATGGACCAGTTATACTGACTTACACCTCCAAAGGTGCCAGCCCAGATTATTCCTTGATAATCTTCATAAAGCGCCCTGAAATTATTGTTAATAATCGAAGACGGATTATTGGAGTCGAAGTAATATTGAGTGAATGTGAGGTCCACTTCACGTTGAGCTATATCTGTTTTCGAAATTTTCTTTATATCATCAGCGGAGACAATATTTAGCCCATGGGTAGTGGCTATCCAGAGGTTCTGATTTCGATCCTGGACTACATCCTTGATATCATCGTGTGTAAGGCCATTGGAGGCGCTTCTTTTACTAAACCGTTGAATGATGGGCTTCCAGTCTGTGTCATGTGAGGTGTTATTAGCGTTGTCTGGTAGATCCATTAACAATAACCCACCGCCTGCAGTAGATAGCCAATAGTACTGATCATTAGATTGATAGATGTCCCAGACACGGCTGGTCGCCTGAACATCATGTAGGTGAAATGTCTTGAACTCAGTATCACTGAGCTCCCCAGATCTTGGAGGGATAAGTAGACTTAATCCGCCATCCCATGTGCCAGTCCACAACCAACCTTGGTGATCTATATAGATCGATAGTACGGCTTTGGCTTGCAGGGCTTTCGGATTGCCAATATCCGCTTTAAATCTGGTGAAAACACCAGAGGAAGAATCATATGCGTTAAGCCCATCTTCTGTTCCAATCCAAATTCTACCTGCGTTATCTTCAGCAATCGTTAATATCTCATCACTGCTGATACTATTGGCATCTTTCGGATCATATCGAAACGTTTTCCAAGTATCATTAGATTGATCAAATTTGGTCAATCCGCCTAGGCGAGTTCCTATCCATAGGTTTTGCTTGCTGTCTTTAAATAAAGTCCTTATTGAATTTGACTCGATGCCCCCGTCTATCGCTGGAGTATTAACACGATAGATGCTGACGTCATTGGTGCCCTGATATCTACATAGTCCATCATTGGTGCCAATCCAAATAAATCCTAAATCGTCTTGTATGATGCTATTGATCGAGTTGTTCGGTAGCCCATCTATAT
>CAZJTO010000084.1:0-9334 GCA_964548935.1 uncultured Saprospiraceae bacterium | reverse complement strand
AATCCGTTTTGAGCTCATTGGCGATGATCATGCCGGGTGTCTTATGGACATGCATGACTCCTTTAGGCGTACCAGTGGTACCAGAGGTAAACTTAATCGTCCAAAGGTCATCCCCATCTGGTATATAGTTTTCTGTAGTTGGCTCATGCTTACTAAGCAATGAGTCCCACTCAACTCCCATGGTAATCTCTGCATTATCAGCATAATGAGGAAACTTAATGACATCAACATGATTAGGAATGGCATCTCCTTTATCTCCCCAGCTATCGAGTTTGCCTACGAATACAAGCTTTACATCACTCAGCTTAATCACCTCTGCTAATTGCTTCTTTGGGAGGCTGGCATAATAAGGCACCGATACATAACCACCCATCATAATGGCCAAGTCTGCGAGTATCCAGTGATAACAATTTTTGGAGAGGATGCCGATATGGTCTCCTTTTTGGAGACCCATGGTTGATAAGGCTGTTGCTATCCGTCGGGCTTGCTGACCAGCTTCTTTATAGGTGAGCGATGTCCAGGTATCTCCTTTGGGTTGTCTCAAAAATACCTTGTCGGGGGTAGTAGATTCCCAGTGGTAGAAATGTCCAATAATAGTCTTGTATTCTGTATTCATCACGATCGATTATTTCAAGGGATTAAAATAACATTGATATTTAATTTGAACACTGTATTAAACGGCAATGTTTATTATGTCTACTTCGCTATGACATATATATCATACTGAACCATTGTCAATAGTAGTCGTCTAGATCAGTGAGCACGGAACTTATTATTATTTTGTCCATATCTATATCAAACAAAAAAACGTCATGTCATCCTACTTGCGTTCACATGCCTGGAAAAGCTTTAGAAGGTCTCCCTTATTTGGTAGAAACATGGCCGAAGGGGGTCTCAAGCTATTCTTTGGTTTGTATTTCGCTGTGATGATATTTGGATTGAGTGCTGGGAGCGGGTTCTTATTGAAGGAGTTTTTTCCAAAACTCGATGTTATACATACTGGTGGGGCCATCATACTCTATTATTTCATTTGTGGTCTCATCATGAGATTTGTATTTCAGCAATTTAAAGGCCTGCATATCCAGCCTTATTTACACCTCCCTATCAAGGAGGCGAAGATTAGTAACTATCTGTTAAATCGTTCGTTCTTTGATTTTTTCAATCTGTTTCCGCTGCTATTGGTCTTGCCCTTTATGTTAGTATGGGTACTTCCGAACATAGACAAGCTCACATTTTTTGGACTACTTCTATTTTTTATTGGTATCACATTCATCAATCACTTTGTAGCTTATCTCATTTCAAAAGGCCAATCCAAGGCATCTAGATGGTTACTCGTGCTCATTCCCCTATTAGTATTGCTCATCTACCTTGATTATGAGTTTTCTATCGGGATCATGAGCACGCTATCTTCTTCTATAGAAATTTTGTTAGCTAACCCATGGTTTATGCCACTACCTGCAATTGTTGCGAGCTTGCTTTATTTCAAAGTCCGAACTGATATCAATCATCAGCTAAAGGATATCCAAGTAAACAATGACACCGACATTTATGGGTCTACGTTGAACTTACCCTTCTTAGAAAAACATGGAATTGTAGGAAGTATCATACAACTCGAGGCCAATCTTATGTTGAGGTCTAAAAGAGCAAGGCAGTATGCTTATTCAAGCATATTAATGTTGCTCTATCCTTTGTTCATTTTTGGTGGCTCCATTCAAGAGGATAGTGGCTTCGCCATTCTAGCTGCAGCATTTGTGGCTGGAGCCTTTAGTCTTAATTATGGTACATTATTATTCTCGTGGAACAGTAACCACTTTGATCTAATTCTCTCAAAGTTGCATGATATAGAAGATTATATCAAAGCCAAATATTACATACTCTCAGGGTCAACCGTACTGTTCACCTTGATAGGTTTACCCTACTTATTCCTAAGTGTGAAATTTTATATGGTTGTCTTGGCAGTAGGATTATTTGGCCTCTCGGTGATTCCCATGATTTACATTGTTTTCTCACTCTACAATTCTAAAAAAATAGACCCTAATCAAGGGGGCGCATTTTCTACTTCCGGGATGGGGGCAATGCATTTTGTAATTATGCTACCGGTCATTGCGGTACCTGCATTAATTTATTACTTAGGTAATGGACTCATTGGAGATCCTTGGGGAGCAATTCTGATCGCTGCCACGGGACTAATTTGCTTATTACTTATGAAACCATTTATCCGTTGGGCGGTAAAAGAATTTCATTCAAGAAAACATATTTTGAACGAAGCATTTAGAGAACAATAAATATGAACGAAGAACTGATACTTGAGATACGTGATCTGACTAAGAGCTATAAAACGCAGCAAGTCTTAAATGTGGAAGCTATAGACATTCGTAAAGGAGAAATTGTTGGTCTCATCGGAAATAATGGTGCGGGAAAGACTACTCTGATGAGTCTTATACTTGACTTGATTAAGCCAAGCTCTGGTTGGGTGAAGAGCAAGTCTATCCTAGTGTCAGAAAGTGAGAAGTGGAAGAAATATACGGGCTCTTATCTGGATGAAAGTTTCTTAATCAATTTCCTGACACCGGATGAGTACTTCAAATTCGTAGGAGAACTGCACGGCATGCCACCGGGTGACACCAGTGCATTCGTTAATCAATTTCAGAGTATTTTTAATGGAGAAATTATAGGTCAAAAAAAGTACATCCGTGACCTCTCTAAAGGGAACCAAAAGAAAGTAGGAATCATAGCAGCGTTAATTGGAAATCCAGAGGTGGTAATTTTGGATGAGCCATTTGCTAATCTGGATCCGACTACTCAAATCCGCATCAAACAGCTCATTCAAAATCTGAGCGATACTACTACATCTATTATCAGCAGCCATGACATCAATCAGGTTACTGATCTGGCCAACCGCATCATTCTCTTAGAGAAAGGACTGGTTGTAAAAGATGTTCAGAAGAATGAAAGTACGCTAAGAGAACTTTCAGCATACTTTCAGTCCCAACTCCAAAATGATTCAACTCAAGGTGCTCCTCCATCATAAGGTCAGCAATTAACTCACAAATGGCTATGCCAATAGCGTATACTTACTCCAATCCACTTGTTTAGTTTTTCTGATATATTCCATAGTTCTCCCTGGATAATTGTTCGGGATCGAACCATCTGGTGAGCGGTACCAACTATGCCCTACTTGTGACCAAATCATGCCTTCGAGCCTTTCTTGAGTCCTCTTGTAATAGTCAATCATAACCTCTTTCTTGATATCTATCGCCGCTACCTCTTCATTTTTAATCTTTTGGACACATTGGGTGATATAGTTGGCTTGGCACTCACTCATGATGACAATCGAGTTATGGCCCAGATTGGTATTAGGCCCATACATCATAAATAGATTAGGAAATCCATGGACACATATTCCTAAGTAGTTGGCGGGGCCTTGTTGCCATGCATTTTTGATAGACTGCTTGTCATGACCGATGACTTCGATCTCCTTTAAAAATGGATTAGTTTTAAATCCAGTTGAAAAGACCAGCACATCCAGCTCATAGGAGGCTGACTCAGTATGTACACCTGATGAATATAGGGATTTGATTGCGGCGGTTTCTAATTGGACATGGTCTTTTGCCAAGGCCGGATAGTAGGTATCCGAAAACAATATGCGCTTAGCGCCCATAGGAAACTTAGGGATCAGATGCTCTACCAAATGGTTATCTTTTATATGCTCTTTGATATAGTCAATACTCTTCTTCTGATATAGCTTACGGAGCGCAGTGTGACCACCTTTCATAAGATAAAACAATGCTCCTCCCAATAACCAGATCTTCAATCGATACATCTTTAACAGTAGTGGAAATCGCCGGACGAGCTTCTTTTCCCAATCTTTATATAAGCGATCTTGCTTGGGCAGCATCCAGTTGGCTGAACGTTGAAATACGACGACCTCCTTTGCCTTTTTAGCAATCTCTGGTATGAACTGCACGCCACTTGCAGCATTCCCGATAACACCTACCCTTTTACCTGTTAGGTCAATGTTATGATTCCACTTTGCCGAGTGCCAGTTAGGAATTTCAAGTTTGTCAACACCTTCAAAGTCTGGAACAGATGGATGATGAAGTTGCCCTATGGCTGTTACCAAGACTTTGGTGTGATACGTTATTCCTTCCTTAGTCTTAATATCCCAGATGCTGTCCTCGTTTTGCCATGCGGCCTTGGCCACTTCTACTCCAAAAGAAATATGCTTTCTCAAGTTATACTTGTCAGCAACATGATTGATGTATTCCAATATCTGAGGCTGCAGCGACCATTTATACTCCCACTCTGGATAGGGCTCAAATGAGTAACTGTATAGTGCCGATGGAATATCACACTCCGCTCCTGGATAGGTATTCTCTCTCCAGGTACCTCCTATATCAGCCGCTTTCTCTAGTATAATGAAATCTTCAATACCTTGTTCTTTCAATTTTATGGCCATGCACAGACCAGAAAAACCAGTACCAATAATTACTGCAGAGTGCGTCATAATCGCTCCTAAAATAAAGAATAATACCACCAAAGATTCTATGTATAATTGGTCATCAACTGATTATAGTTCTATATTTCCTATGTGGAGCGTCGAACTTCTCAATACTATGATCAAGAATAAAATAACTGTTATAGGGAGTAGCAATACCGACATGGTGATCAAGTCTGATCGATTGCCTATACCCGGAGAGACTGTAATCGGCAATCAGTTTAGCATGCATCATGGTGGCAAGGGTGCTAATCAGGCCGTTGCGGCAGCTCGACTTGGTGGCGATGTTACTTTTGTATGTAGAGTAGGCAATGATATGTTTGGAAAGGAGGCTTTAGACCACTACCGCCAATCAGGGATTGATACTTCATTGATATCCACTGATCCTGATGAGGCATCCGGAACGGCGCTAATACTAGTTGACAGGCTAGGCGAGAACTCAATTGCTGTAGCGCTAGGAGCGAATAAGAACTTAGATGCCGACTTAGTAAAAAAGGCAACGTCTATCATTAAAGTAAGCTCGTATGTACTTACTCAATTAGAAACTCCACTCGATACCGTCTTACACATCGGTACAATCTGCAAGACCTACAATGTTCCATTCATCTTGAATCCTGCTCCAGCAGCGGAGCTATCTGATGAGCTACTAGCGCAGGTCGATATTATCACACCTAATGCTATTGAGGCCTATCACTTGACTGGAGTCAAGTTGAGTGATCTAAAGAGTCTACAACAGGCAAGCTCTAAGCTTCATAACTACGGCATACAGACCGTGATCATAACAATGGGGGAACAGGGTGCATATCTGAGTAGTTACGACTTCAGTGGATATATATCAGCTGATCATGTTGATGTAGTCGATACGACCGCCGCAGGTGATACATTTAATGGTGCACTCGTAGTTGCGCTATGTGAAGGGTACAAGATGCAAGATGCAGTTAGATTTGCCAATTGTGCTGCAGGCTTTTCTGTGGGCAAGCTTGGAGCTCAGTCATCGATACCCTTCCGTACTGATTTATAAATGGTTGATCAGAGATGAGTTCCATAATTTAGAAGTTGCCGTATCGATCTTCTTATTACATTACTTACAATAATCTTATAATAACCATGAAAAATAAAAATCCTATCTTATTTGCCCTATTAGCGCTTATGTCCTGCGAATCTGAACCCAATGTTGTACATGAAAATATAGCCATAGGTACGTACACTCAAATGGAAGGGCATGTATCCGGTGATGCCGATGGCATATACCTAGGTCAACTCAATACTCAGACAGGGCAAATCACGATACATGATACCATAGTTGGAATAGTGAACCCATCTTATCTGCAAGTGAAAAATCAAAAAATCTATGCAGTAAGCGAAATGGCCGATGGGACTGCTAATCCAATTGGGAGGTTGCATATAATCGATCTTGAAAGCAGAGAACAACAGGTTATCTCTGTCAATGGAGACGCTCCCTGTCATGTGAATATCTCAAATAATGGCAAATATGCCATTACGAGTAATTATCTAAGTTCAGTATCAGTAGTTGCCTTAACTAATCAAGTAAAACTTAGCGAGGCCATCACGTTAGAGGGCGAGACACAAGGACTTCCGCGTCAAGAAGCACCACATCCTCATATGTCTGCTTTTGCTCCCGACGACAAGACAGTCTTAGTTGCTGACCTAGGCCTTGATGCAATTATTCACTTTCAACTCAAGGATGGAATCTTAACAGAATTAACCCGAACTAAGACTGCAGCCAAGGGTGGGCCAAGACATATGATAGTAGATCGTACAAATCGTATCATATATGTCCTCAATGAATTGAATCAAAGTATAGAATCTTTTCAGTGGAAAAATGCCCAAAGCCCAATGAGCAAAATCGGATCTATATCAACGTTAAAAGAAGGTGGCGTCAATCTCAATGTCAATAGCTCTGCTATACATATGCACCCTTCAGGAAATTTTATCTATGCTTCTAACCGTGGCCTTAATGGCGATCCAGAACAGAGTATAACTGCATTTAAAATCTTACAGCCTGGCAATCTTACATTGATTGACACCTACCCTTCTAAAGGGTTGATCCCTAGAGACTTTACGATTAGTCCGAGTGGTCAATATCTCCTCGTTGCTAATCAAGAGAGCGATAACATCATTACTTATAAGATAGAGAATGATGGCACATTGACCAGCACCGATCATGTTTTACAAGTCAGGACACCAGTATGCCTTAAGTTCTATTAGAATCAGACCTATCGTTAAGTTAGTCTGAGTCGGAATTAAAATCGGCTGAATAGTTTAGGTATGATGCTCGGACAAAATTACTCTTTGTTCCTCCTGTCATGGAATATACCCATATGGTACTTCTGCTCAACAGAGACTGGCAAAACAGGTTTCACCTTGCTTAAAGCTTTTGTCGTCAAAAGCTCCATGAGCATGCTTTAAAAATCCTGCCGCCTGACCATAGATGCTATTTTTTTATACTCGGTGAGTACAGGATCTTAGAGAAGGCCTTATTCATTGGATTAAGGGCATTGTTATAGACGTCTATTCCTTTCTTCTTAAAGCTGAGCTCATAAATATCATACGACTTAATCTCTCTGCAAGAGAAGATTCATCGGCTAATAGCATGTAGATTAAATTCATCCGCTTGTGATTATCCAATATGCACTGAACATTAAATCATGATAGTCTAAATGAAAAAAGGCCATCTGAAATGAATCAGACGGCCTTTGTATCTATTTTGAGTTTTTAACTCTATTCTCTGTCTACTTCGGAGAAGAGACCATTATTCTCTAAGAATAGACTTTTATCCTGAACGTTCACGTCACCGTTTAAGTCATGATCTCTTAAGAAGTAACTACTGTTCAGACCATCATCCATCAACCATGCTCGTAAGTCATTAGAGTTGATATCGATTGCATCTTCAAGAGCAGACTGTTGATCACCGTTACCAGCGAACATCGTGAATACTCCAAACTCGACTTCCTTCTGTCCTACTCCTATAGCAAGTGGTCCTTGATAAGAGTTACGGTTACGGAAGTCATACGTGATCTCCCCATTGATTACAGGTAATGGCAGATCAGACATCACAATTAGGTGATTTCTGTGCTCTATCACTACATAGTAGTCAAGAGTAATATCAAGGTTACAACAATCGAATCCTTCAATGAATTGAATTGATCCATCATTATGTAATAGCGCTGCTCGCTCACATACAGTCGATGATGCATCTGAAGCATTAGTACGTAGACTCACAAGTACCCAATCAGTCGCTGTCAGTGGATAGTTACCGTTGGTATTAGTAACTGGTCCTTGCTGGTTAAATCCAGCTCCTTCAGCACCATTGTAGAACCATGGCGATTGACTGTACGGCTGTCCTGCTGCAGTTGGTACACCAAAGAATGTCGATGGTGTCTGACCAGGTAAGTAACCTAATCTATTCAACTCTGTAGACATTAGTCCAGTTTCAACATCATATGCTCCTTCTAAGAATACACCCGTATTGATCGTCACACACTGTGCATCATCAAGTACTAACTGTACCTCTTCGAAGTCCTCATCATCCTCACTCTGATCTCCATCATCATTATCCGGAGTTGAATCAGGATCAAATGTGAAGCTCTCTACTATCTGAGCAACGTTGCGGTAATCACACTCACGATCTATGAAGTGTACTACTGTCGCATCGAATGTCAAGGTTACTGACTCGTTAACAGCGATCTCATCGATGAACCAGAACAATCTGTTTCTCGTAAGTGAACCGTCATTAGATACATTGCTGATCGTACCATAACCATCAGGTAATATATCCTCAACTCCTACTCCAAATGCTGGATCAGGACCGTTGTTAGTCACCGTAATACTGAACTGTACCTCATCATTAGGTGATACTTGGATCTGATCAACTTCTTTGATCAACTCAAGATCTGAAGTCGTACCCACGTTGAATACTGCTGTAGACTCATCATCCTCACGAGGACCCGCTGTACGATCTAAGTTACCTGGTGCAGAGTCAGTATCTGTTTGATCCATCTCTGTAACTTCTGAGAAGTTAGTAACTGCCTGTCCATCTGCACTTGCTGCTACTGTTGCATCAAATGATAGAACTAACTCTTCTCCCGCAGGGATACGTAGATCTGACCAGATGATTCTATCTCCGAGGAATAATCCATTACCTGAGATATTCGTGAAGTTCACACAGAAGTCAACCGGTAGGTAATCTGCTACCTCAACGCCTGTTGCAGTAACATCACCTTCGTTTGTCACTGTGATCGTGTAAGTCACTACATCTCTGATTTCAGGATTAGGATTACTTACCATCTTCATGATAGACACATCCGTAGTCTCTGGTGCTGATGTTGCACTATCTTCATCATCCTCGCTCTGATCTCCATCGTCGTTACCTGGAGTAGAATCCGCATCATCCTGATCTGCAGCCGTAATCTGAGCAACGTTGGTGTAATCACCAGTCTCGTTAACTGTTACGCTTACTGACAGTCTGATCACATCAAGTCCACCGATATTTAGGTTAGACCATGTCGCAACATTTGGTGCTGACATAACCCCTCCATTATCAATACCATTAGGTATGATTGTAAATCCACTTGGGACAACATCCTGTACAGCTACTCCTGTTGCGTTATTCGTGCTATTGTTAAACACTGTCAACTGGAATACTACTGTATCACCAGGTCTCGGTGTAGAGACGCTTGCACGCTTGATTAACTCAAGATCAATCGCATTTGGATCTACAGGGTTTGTGTCACCTGTGCCCATGCCATCGCCGTCACCCATGCCATTTCCGCCATCGCCGTCACCCATGCCGTCACCGTCACCTGTGCCATTTCC
>CAZJTO010000083.1:0-9335 GCA_964548935.1 uncultured Saprospiraceae bacterium | reverse complement strand
TGGAGTCGCTTGACATCCAGCTTGTACCACTGTTACTGTAAATGAGCAACTTGAATTGTTACCACAACCATCTGTGGCGGTCAATACAACCGTTGTCGTACCTATCGGGAAGGTGCTGCCATTGGCAACACTAGAGGTTAAGGTAGTTCCTCCACAATTGTCCGAAACCGTAGGCATGGCCCATGAGTATGAGGGTTGTGAACTTGAAATCGTTGCATTTGAAGGGCAATTCGTAATTGTCGGCGCTTGAGTGTCTACTAGCGTTATACGCTGAGCACAACTTACTGACTGACCATTGTCTAGATTAGTTGCCGTCCAGACACGATTGATCACAAGCGCACCATTGCAAGGCCCCTGAGAAACTATCTGATCCGTAAACGTAATAGACGGGCTTGCTGGACATCCTTGTCCAGATCCAAATGAACCTGTTGCCATTCCTGTCACACTTGGCGAAGTGGAAGTTCCGGGGCATCCTGTAAAGTCTGCTGGACAGCTGATAGTAGCCGCACTTTGACAACCTGCCATAGTTTGGGATAATGTTACTGTTACTGTAAATGAACAAGTAGATACTCGACCGCACAAGTCTGTTACTGAAAACGTCACTGTTGTAACACCTGGGGTAAATACACTTCCGCTTGGTATGCTAAAGCTTGAAGAAGCGATACCACAATCATCCGACACCACTGGCTGATTATAATTAATAACGATACCGCTCGGTGAAATTGTCGATTGACTAATATCTGCAGGACATTGGGATATCACTGGAGCTTGAGTATCGTCGATCGTTATAACTTGGGTACATGACGATGTTAATACTGTATTGTCAGGATTGGTGGCTGTCCAGGTCCTCTGTATAGTCCTCGCATTATTACATGTCCCCGTAGCTACCACTTGATCACTAAAAGTGATAATAGCTTGAGAGGAGCAATTGTTAGAAGTAAAACTCGCCGTAGCACTACCTGTAAAAGCAGGATCTGTAGATTCTCCTACACACAGGTCGATATTTGCAGGACAGTTTATGTTAGGAGACTCCTGACATGCTTGATCAAATAAAACTTGTACTAAGAAAGAACATGAATTCGTATTACCGCACGCATCTATCACTGTCACTTGCACCGTTGTTATCCCTAACGGAAACACGCTACCACTTTGTGTGGAGTACGTAACACTTGCTATACCACAATTATCAGAGGCCACTACATTGGGGAAATTAACTACACGTCCCGATGTAGATGTAGTCCCGATCACAATATCTTGAGGGCAGGTAATTATATTAGGAATCGTTTGATCACCCAGTACAATCGTCTGTACACAACTTGTAGTCATGGTAATATCATCTGGATTTGTGGCTGTCCATGTACGCTCTATTACTTGGGCCCCTGCACAAGGTCCTGTAGAGATTACTTGATCACTAAAGGTCACATTTGGAGTACTCATGCAGGTCATACTACTAAATGTCGCTGTAGCCATACCAGTAACAGACGGATCGCTACCCGAACTGATACATCCTTCAAAAGTGTCGGGACAATTTAGAACTGGAGGATCTTGACATTGAACGAGTATTACCGTGATATCAAAACTACAAGTTGCTACATTACCACATAAGTCAGTAACGGTGAACGTTACTGTAGTAACACCGGGAACAAACACACTACCACTTGGAATATCTGGAACGATAGATGCTATACCACAGTCATCAGTTACTACTGGGTCATCATAAATAATAACAATACCACTTGGTGATATAGTACTATGCTCTTCGTCCTCTTGACAGGTCGTGATCACCGGCGGTCCATTATCTTCTATCTGAATAAGTTGTACACAAGATGCCGAAAGACTTGAGTTCGCACCATTCGTCGCGGTCCACGTACGCTCAATAGTTCTATTCTGCGGACAAGCGCCTCCTGTCGATACAATGACATCACTAAAAGTCACGTTAGGAGTGCCACAAGTTGGATCAGCAAAAGATGCCGTTGGCATACCTGTAAATGAAGGGTCAGTATTTTGACCTATACATCCTGTGAAATTTGCAGGACAACTGATTGTAGGAACATCTTGGCATCCCGTTGCACTCACAGTAACTGTAAATGAACATGTTGATTCATTACCACATGCATCACGAGCTGTATAAATCACAGTAGTCGTCCCAGCAGGGAATACTGATCCATTGGCAAAATTACTTTCAAAAAACACAATGCCACAGTCATCGGAGGCAAAAGGAGGTGCCCAAGCCACGGTTGCTGTCGTGCCATTGTCTGGAATGACCGAAATGTTTGCAGGACAATCCGTAATTAATGGTAGCTCGTCATCTTCAAGCAATATCACTTGAGTACATTCTGCGAATAGCCAAGGATTCGTGTTATCGGGATATTCTGCACGCCAAGTTCTTTTAATAAGAATTCCTCCGGCGCAAGCATCTGCTCCCTCGACATCGTCTTCGAATGTGACAACTGGCACTTGGCAATCATCCTCTCCAGCTACAGCGGTTGCAGTACCTACAGCTTCAGGAGAAGTGTCATCACCTAAACATCCGAAGAAATTCTGTGGACATGTTATTACAGGTGAACGGTTACATGTGCTGAAATGATCGCCAGGATTGCCGGCGGTCAGGGAAGTTGATAAAATGGTCAAATACATTACTGGAAGCCATGACAATGCCAGGCCACATAAGTGTAAAGCATTTTTCATAAAACAAATTTTAGATGTTCAAATAGTATGGACAACTATCTGTATCAATAGGCGGTAAGGCAAAAAAGAAAGGCTTCAGTAGAATTCAAAAATGGCTATGCAATGTCATTAAAGACAGTTAATCCATTTGTTCTAAGCGTAAAAGTAATGACACTTTTTAGTTTATTTGTTATTGCCTTGTTAATTTACTGTTATTTATAAGCTGTAGACATAAGCCTAAGACAAATGCCCTAAAAGGCATCAACCTAAAGGCAATTAACTTCTTCATCAGGTTGTTTAAGTACTACCCAAAAGGCCTCATGAGGCATAATTAACATGTTTACTCGATATAGATATAATTTTATTCAACTGTGAGAATTGATAGACTCTACCGCATACTATCCTTTATAATTCTGCTTTGTTTCAGCATCGGACTCCCTGCTCAAAATCTGTTTTGGGTCGGCAATAATGGCAATTGGAATGACTCTGCAAACTGGTCTACTACTTCCGGAGGACCATCTGATGCGAATGTTCCTACAGTAGCAAATGATGTCATCTTCGATAATAATTCAGGTCCATGTGCAATTATGAATGATGCAATTGCCAGATCTATATTACATGACAATGGTCAAGAGATCAGGATAGAGGCTACTCTTACGCTCAGTGGGGCCTACACATTTGAGAACGGCTCAATTAGCAATGATGGAACAATCATCGCAGCAGCTATCCTATCTGAAAGCACGATCGATAGAGATTTTGACAGCAGTGATGGTACGATCAGAATATCTGCAATCGCACCTGAGATTGGCACCTTTGCATTTAATTCAACTAATCTAACCTTTGACGGAATAGATAGCTTGATTTTTCAAGACGCAGATCTGTCAAGGTTATCCACCATAGGTTCGCTTGATAATATTAACTACGTCGAATTCACAACAGATGGAGAAATTTTTGGAGACCATGAGTTTGATGTATTGAGACTTTCGAATGGCAAAACACTTTTTCTCGAAAATTCATCTACTCAAAGAATCCTTGATGAAATCGTCACAGGTGATCCCTGTAATGGATTTGCTAGTATTTCAGGATTTTTAGATCGAGATGATCAAGCGGGTCTATTTTTCGCGCTTAGTAATTTTCGACCCGATGGTTTTGTTTTTAGAAGAATTCGCTTTGAGACCTCTAATGGATTTGGTCTTGACTTACGAGATTCTATCGACGATGGCGAAAATGAAAATGTACGTTTAGCGACTAATCCTGATCTAAGAGTACTCTTTTGGGTAGGAGGAACTGGTGAATGGTTCGACAATGCCAATTGGTCTCGTACCAGCGGAGGACCAGGCGGAGAGTGTGTCCCTACTTCCCTAGATAACGTAATATTTGATGAGAACTCATTTAATTCCAACTTAGATGTAGTGTCATCTGTCTCGAGTGCGTTTTGTAATAATTTCACCTATACTGCTCCAGAGAGTGGAGTTTCTTTAAGACTTCCCAGGCTATTTATTAGTAATAACTTCATACTAGAAAACACCCTCAACTGGAATGTCGAGTCAACCTTACTCATTGGCAACAGAGAAGCTGGCGCAAGCCGCCAGCAGATGGTCAGAACCAGTGGCACTCAACTACAAAACTTGCGCATCTATAGTGAACGTAATATTGAGCTTCTAGACAATCTAAATGTGCTGTCTGACATCACCATAAGTGGTTTTGATCCTTCTGTAAATTTCATCTCTGATGGCCATGATATCGTTACTGGGAGGTTTTTTGCAATTAATAACGCTATGGGTCTCGATCTGAGAGAATCATATATTCTGGTAACAGGGGCTATGGCTGATACTGAGCAACCCTTAATTATAAGAACGTCACCGATCGTTTCTGTCCTAAACACTCAATGGGAATTGAGTGCTCAAAGCACGGGTTTTGAATCTAATGAAAGTGAAATCGGAAGTGTCTGGTTTAGTGATCCAACCGGTTTAGGTCAAGCAATAGGATTGGTAGCAATATCCAGTCCCAATTTTAGATTTAGTGGTGACGGCCAAATTTTTGGGGATGATTTTTTACTAGATAGTCTCATCTTCTCTCCTGGAAATAACTATCAGATAGACCCTAACAATAATATAACAGTGAACTTATATTTTGAGTCGTTGGGAGATGTTTGTCAGCCGATAACTTTTTCGAGTTTGCAGTCGGGGACTCAGGAGGAACTAGTCCTTCCCGCATCCGCCACCCTCGCTATGTCATTTACGAGCATCTCTGATATACTGGCTACAGGGGGTAATGATTTTGACGCAGGACCTGGTAGTGTGAATGTCCAAGGCAATTCTGGCTGGAGCTTTAGAGATCCCAATGCACAGGATGTTAATCGTTTCCTTGGAGAGGATCAGGTCATCTGTAATGACACTGAGGAAATCGTATTTGACTTAAATTTTTCTGATGATGATGTAGACAGTGTCATATGGAATGGCAGCGAGTTACAACTCAATAGCCCGTTTACTTTTGAGCTAGCCACACTAGGCGCCAGACCATCAATCATCCGTAACGTGCGTGCCGAGGTATTCTTCTCTAATGGGTGTAGCCAGAGCGATACCGTAAATATTAGTTTTAATGAGGCTATTAGCTTTGATCTCGGGGCCGACTTCACACTTTGTAATGGAGAGCCTACACAATTGAATATCCCAATAGACAGTGCTCAATATTTATGGTCGACTGGGGAAGAGACCCAAGCGATTTTTGTTTTTGACGCGGACACCTACTATGTAAGAGTAGATAGTGGTGCTTGTAGTTTTAGTGATACAATAATCATTGAGACTGTCGACCTCACTTCTTTAGGTATAGGAAATGACACGACTATATGTGACAATGGCATCTTACAACTTGAAGCCCCATCCGGATTCAATGGCGACATACTTTGGTCGGACAACACTACTGGCAACAGCATAACAGCATCAGCGTCAGGCATATTTTGGGCTGAGTTCTCTGAAGACGGCTGCGTTTTTAGAGATAGTATCGAAGTGATTTTTGACAGCGCTTTTGATATTGATCTTGGGAGCGATACTACGCTCTGCAATGGGGCGTCACTTACACTGAACACCGATCTAAATGCCGGTGATATCCTATGGTCCACTGGCGAAACAACTCCCTCAATAAACATAACCGAGGCGGGTATCTACGATGTAACTGTGCAGATGGGTAGTTGTGTGGCGGCCGATACTATAGTTGTCCAAACAGTAGAAATCGATGCGATAGATCTTGGACAAGATCAAGTTGTATGTGGCGACGAAGATTTCACACTATCAGTACCAAATGGTTTTACAGGAGACTTTATCTGGTCTACAGGAAGTACCGATAGGTCCATTACAGTAAATACTACTGATATCTATGCGATAACCGTAATTGATGGTGTCTGTTCGGTATCGGATAGTATCATGGTTACATTTGATGAGCCTATCGGATTTAATCTCACAGGAGATACCAATCTATGTCAAGGTGGTGAGGTTACCCTCTCAATCGTAGATCTTCCCGTGGACAGTACCATAAGTATCCAATGGAGCACTGGAGACATGGAAGTGGAAAATATTACGGTTAATACCCCAGGAACCTTTACTGCCGTAGTCACTCGAGGAGCATGTGTAGCTAGTGATGAAATCACTGTAGATCAAGTAGAATTACCATCCTTGGATTTGGGTCAAGACACAACGATCTGCGGAGATCAAAGTATTGTACTGAGTGCCCCGACTGACGCTGTACAGGTATTATGGTCTACTGGCAGTACCGATAATAGTATAGAAGTAACGGAATCAGATCTCTATTGGCTTGAGGTTAGTGAAGCCTCTTGTAGCACCAGAGACACAATCATTGTAAATGTGGATGATCCGTTCAACATCAACATAGGTGTGGATACTACCCTCTGTACCGGTGAGACTCTCGAGCTTCTTGCTACCGCTAACCAAAATGATGATGTCTTATGGAGTACTGGTGATACGAGTCCAGACTTAATGATCAATACAGCTGGTGACATCAGTGTGCAAGTCACTCGAGGGGTATGTATGGCTGAAGATACGATTAGCGTTTCCGTCATTGATGTGGACAATTTTTCTATCGGTTCTGATACCACGCTCTGCCAAGGAGAAACAATCACCTTGAATGCTGAATTATCTAGCCAAGCCACCTATCTCTGGCAGGATGGTAGCGTTGAGGAGACTTTCTTCGTGGAGTCTCCAGGAGTATTTACGGTGACAGCCTCAATCCAACGATGCGAGGCTACAGCATCATTGACAGTAGATTTTCAAAACGCCCCCACAATCGACTTAGGTAATGACACAACGATATGTTCACCCGATGTAATCGAGTTGGATGCCGGTATCGCTAATGCTAGCTATATCTGGCAAGATGGAAGTACAACACAGACTCTTACAGCCGATGAGACTGACCTCTATTTAGTACAAGTGGATGATGGTATTTGTACGGTAAGTGATAGTGTATCGGTCACGATCCAAGAACGCCCCAATCTCATGATTGCTGAAGACAATGAAGGAGCTATATGCCAAGGTGATTCGATCATCCTCACAGCTAACACGCCAGATGTCAGTTACGTATGGCAAGATAATACAACGGAAGAGCAATTTGTCGCTAGAGAGCAGGGCCTTTTCGTAGCTACAATGACTTTAGGAGTGTGTGTAGTCATGGATAGTTTCAATCTGGTCGTTAACGCCAATCCAGATGCTGCTCTACCTGCGGATACCTCAATATGCGAGGGCGAGAGTTTTGTTATTACATTACCGGATAACGGGGAGAGCTTCGTATGGACGGGCATCAATAGTACGAGCAACACTGTCTCATTAACTGAGGCAGGGCAGTTTTCGGTTCTTGTTACAGATGATAACGGTTGTCAGGATGAAGATTTTTTCGAGCTGACTACTAGAGAATCGCCGACGTTTAGCTTAGGAGAAGATCAAGTCATATGTGAAGGAGATTCCACTGTGTTGTTTGTAAGCAGATCATTCCCAGATCTGACGTGGAGCGTCCCTAATGTTGGTGATTTTCTTACCGTAGAAATTGAGGATATCTATTGGGCAGAGGCAGAAATCGATGGGTGTGTATTCAGAGATTCTGTGTTTGTTGATGTACAAGAATTACCTATAGTTGACTTAGGACAGGACACTTCCGTATGCCAAGGATCAATGATTACTCTTGACGCAACAAATGAAGGCGCGACCTACCTATGGACTACAGGCGAAACTACCGCTACTATTACACCTCCCTTGACTGGATCTGGGTCACAAATAGAAGTAACCGTAGATATACGCGGATGTGTTACTACTGATAATAT
Source organism: uncultured Saprospiraceae bacterium (assembly GCA_964548935.1). GTDB lineage: Bacteria > Bacteroidota > Bacteroidia > Chitinophagales > Saprospiraceae > GYS-P2D. The sequence goes on along the minus strand of CAZJTO010000083.1, from coordinate 1,342 downwards.
TACAATTAACACGCTAGAGACACCGCAATTCACTCTTAGAGAAGATGAGACAATCTGTGAAAATGAAACGGTAACACTTACAGTAGATAACCCTGCTGGTCGATGGGATATCGAATGGAATACTGGAGAAACTACGGATGATATTACAGTATCGGAAGGAGGTACGTTTACGGCTACTGCTACGATCAATGGCTGTAGTAGCTCGGACGACTTCACTCTCGATATACAACCGCTGCCGCAATTTGATTTAGGTGATGATTTCAGCAAATGTGAAGAACTAACTGCTCTACTTACTGTAGATCGTAATGATGTCAGTGTTCTTTGGTCTGATGGCACTACAGATAATCAACTGATTGTGGCAGAACCAGGTTTATTTAGTGCCATTGCCACAACCAGCTTTGGCTGCCAGTTTGAAGATGATATTGTGGTTAGCAATCGAGAGTGTGTAGCATTTTCAATCTATATACCTAATGCCTTCAGCCCTAATCAAGATGGTCGCAACGATGTATTTATTGCTTCTGTGCCAGAAGGAATATTCTTATCTGAATATCAGCTTCAGATATTTGATAGATTCGGAGGGCAGGTATTTGAATCCTTTGATATCAATGTAGGATGGAATGGTGGTGGACTTGGCTTTCAGTCACTCCAGCCAGGGGTGTATGCATATACTTTGAGGGTGAGATATAGTGATGATTTTGAGCTAGATGTAGAAGAAACTATGGCTGGAACTCTCACACTTGTAGAGTAATCATAGAATATCTATAATCGTAATAACTTTCCCATTAAACGACACCTGTTCATTTTTGCCACGTCGTGCTAATACCTTGTATAAGGGTGCATTAGTTGAGATCGCGAAAACTTGATTCCCTTCAATAAGTAGTTTGCCAGCAGGTACAGATACATACAACATATTCACATCTGTGATAACGACTGAACCTAATTGTACTTGATTGTGGCTTTTAGAATCCAATAGCTTGACAATGGGTTGATACGTATGCCATAAATCTAATTGAGCCATTTTCTTATCTTTTTCTTGCTGGAGCATGGCACGGGAGGTTTCATACTTATCTCCAGCACTGCTTTTAGTCTCATTGGCTTTGGCTTTTTCTATGTCGGACAGATCCCTCATTAAGTCAGATATTTTCTCAGAGATATGTGAGGAAAGTCCAGTCTTTATTAAAGCCTTAGTAATCCTATTCGCCATCTTATTTGCGTGATAAAATCATTCAATTAAGTCCTAATCGTCATGCAGAATAGTTAAAGAGAACCTGATTACTCATATTAAACTATATGCTTGTCCGTTAAGTTACCAGTAAGATTTAGCCATAGCTAAAGTTAACCT
>CAZJTO010000082.1:0-9540 GCA_964548935.1 uncultured Saprospiraceae bacterium | reverse complement strand
ACGGATACAACGTGCCCTCTACTACGATCAGCTTAGCTTCCTTAAGCTTATGTATGATGTCAGATGGGTATGCTTCTTCCTGCTGTATGATAGATAGCACACATAACTCAAGGACTCCCTTTCGCATTTGTGCTTTTGTATTCTCTATTGTCATATCCAATCTATTAATGATTACGATATCAAATATAAGTCAATACATAGTACTATGCAATGCAAGGTAGCTTAACGACACCAAGTACTATATGAATACTTGGATTTTATCGATTAATGAACTGTTAGGTTACCAAATACACTGAATATTGGTGAAAAGCTAATCTCCCAATAGCTGATATAGCATCACCGGGACAAATCAATTTGTTCCAACATTTCTTTAGTTCGAACAAAATGTTTTGGGTTATCGTGTAATACGATAATGTCTCGATTGCGTAAGGCCTTGTTTATCTTATGCATCCGTGGTCCAACATCTATGCCTTCGACAAAATCTCCCGGCATAACGCTCCACATCATGACCTTGTGGTCCTGCTTAATTGCACGATATTGCCATAGGGCGATCTGGCCGTATGGTGGTCTAAACATATTGGAGCCCGAGATCTGAGCGCCTCTAACGACATTTTCTTTGAATTCTTCAACTGAGAGATGCCATCCCTTGAGATGACGATAGCCATGATTTCCAATTTGATGCCCTCTCCTTTTTATGTCATCTAATAGCTCTGGATGCCGCTCGCCTTGTTCTCCAACGATAAAAAATGTGGCTTTCAATCCCCGTTGATCCAAAAAATCTAATATCCATGGAGTGGTATTTGGATAGGGTCCATCATCAAAAGTCAGCATGATCTCGTCTACATCATTCACCCACTGGAGTTGAGGCAAGATTAGGCGGATAATGCGTGGAACTCGTAAGAAGAAAAAATTCATTGCAGCAAGTCTCAAACTAAACAGGAGATTCTATTACAATGGTAATACTTTTGTCGCACTGACATAAAAGGAATAAAAATGAGTCAAGACGTACGAGTAAGATTTGCACCATCACCAACAGGGCCTCTACACATAGGTGGAGTTAGAACTGCATTATATAATTACTGCTTTGCAAAAAGACATGGTGGCAAGTTTCTTCTGCGTATAGAAGACACCGATCAAAAGCGATATGTAGACAAGGCTGAGGAATACATTCTTGACGCTCTGGATTGGTTAGGCTTGAACCCAGATGAGAGTGTTCGAAATCCTGGGGACTACGGTCCCTATCGTCAGTCTGATCGCCGTGACCTGTATGTGGAGCATGTACAAAAATTGATAGCTGCAGGACATGCCTATTATGCCTTTGACAGTCCAGAAGATCTTGAGCAGATGCGGAAAGACTTTCAGGCAAAAGGTGTCCATAGCCCTAAGTATGATTCAACCGTGCGGCACACGATGAAAAATAGCTTGACCTTATCTGAGGATGAAGTGGCTAGCTTAGTTGAAAAAGGAGACAATGTTACTGTCAGGATGATGGTGCCTGTGGATGAAACCATCCAGTTTCATGATATCATCAGGGGTGCAGTACAATTCAGTTCTAATGAACTCGATGATAAGGTCATCCTCAAAGCGGATGGATTACCGACCTATCACCTCGCTAACATCGTCGACGACTATCATATGAAAATTAGTCATGTCATCCGTGGCGAGGAATGGCTATCGAGCACAGCGCACCACGTACTACTCTATAGATTCTTCGGTTGGGAAGAGTCCATGCCTCAGTTTGCACATCTCCCGCTAATCCTTAAGCCTAGTGGCAAAGGCAAACTCAGCAAGAGGGACGGAGCGAAATTTGGTTTTCCAGTATTCCCTTTAAACTGGTTTGAAACTAAGGAAGATCAACTCTACGAGGGTTTTAAAGAAGCCGGATTCTTACCTGAATCTGTTATTAATTTCTTAGCCCTGCTCGGTTGGAATCCGGGTAACGATGAAGAGTTATTCTCTATAGAGCAGCTCAATGGCATATTTAGCCTTGACAAAATAAATAAGGCTGGTGCTCAATTTAATTATGACAAGGCCATTTGGTTTAACCAGCATTATATCAAGGATGCCACGGCAAGTGAGATCCTTGCATTAATAGGCGGAGACTTCCCTGATAGTGTTGACGAGTCTACTAAATTGAAGGTAATTGAGATGCTCCAACCCCGTGTTGAGTTTCTTTCAGACTTCAAGAAACAGTCTGCTTATTTCTGGGAAGCACCAGATGAATATGATGCTAAACCGCTCAGAAAGAAGTACAAACCAGAGAATAGCGGGGCATTTGATTCTATCATTGAACTGATCAATTCTTCAGAATCGACAAGCGAAAGTCTCGCTAAAACCGTTAAAGAGTATATAACTGATCAGGACCTTAAGTTTGGAGCAATATTGCCTGTGCTCAGGATATGGATCACCGGATCAATGGCGGGGCCAGATTTATTTGAGATGATGGCACTACTGGGCATTGATGAAAGTGTGTCAAGATTGAAGAGAGGGCATGATTATTGCACTAAATTTAATGAATAGGTTATTCATTAATCTACTCCAATATGAGCACGCTAGTACAGAAAATAGAACCTCCTATTTCTCTATTGAGTCTGCTATTGGTTTGTCTTATCCATCCATATACCTCCTACGCTACAGTCCAATCTGATACTATACCACCAGTAATTATACAAGCCAGCGCAGACGAAATCGTGAGTTGTGATGCGGGTATCGAAGAGTCATTACAAAACTGGTTTGATCGTTCAGGGGCCTTGCTTGCCGAAGACGAGAGTAGTCCTATAACACTCCTGAGTACCATCAGCGCAACTGAAGCACTGATGCTCCTCGATGACAACCGAGATATATCATGCGGACAGACAGGAGCAGTTTCAGTAGGGTTCTTCGCTCAAGATAGCTGCCTCAACAGTAGCGATACGAGTTTTGCACTTTTTACAGTAATCGATACTACAGGACCTATTTTCACACAACTTCCTAATGATATCACAATTCAATGCGATGCGAGCAGAACAGATAGCCTAAATCAATGGATACAATCATTTGGTGGCGCATCAATCGAAGACAACTGTGATTTTAGAGTCGACTTCGATTCTTTCAGATTCTCTATAAATGGCGCTGAAGAACAGCAAGGAGATTTTGGAAATGAGCTTACTGTGGATCCTGAAGTCTGTGAGTTTAGTGTTGATGTTACATTTGTCGCTATAGACGATTGCGGAAATATGAGCGAAGCCAGTGCCATGTTTATCTTGATAGATACCGTGGCTCCGGTGTTTTTAGAAACATTGGACGATACGGTTCGGGTAAATTGCGATAATATTCCATCTGCCAGAAGCGTCAATGTAAGTGATGATTGCAATGGCACGCTTGCCGCTATTATCTCAGATGTATCAACGCAAGATCCCGATCCAAATACATGCGAACACTTCAATTTTAGAGTGAACAGGACCTTTACGGCTATTGACCTGTGTGGCAATGCTGTAACCATGGAGCAAATCATACTTGTCTCCGATACGTTAGAGCCAAGGTTTGTTGCACCACCTGATATTGTCCTGTCCAATACGACAGACATTAGCCCAGAAGTAGCAGGCTTCCCGATCGATATTATTGACAATTGCTCATCAGAAGTTATCATAGATTTTACAGATAATCGAAGTGAGAATGAGTGTGAGATCATTATAGACAGACGATGGAATATTCAAGATCTATGTGGTAGCTCATTGGTGTTAAGCCAAAATATAATCATCCGTGACAGCATAGCGCCAATCGTTGTGAGGCCAGCAGTGGACATAATTGTAGATTGCAACGATGCCATAGACTTAGCATCAGGATTTGAAGAGTGGATAGAATCTCGAGGAACTGCTATTGTACGCGACGAGATTGGAGAAATAAGTCAAGACTTTGCCGCAGTTCCTGGAAGCTATGATATAAATGACCCGACAACATGGCCAGGAGAAGATCCTGCCGATTTTGACCCTCTACAATGTCCATCATCAGAACTGGGTTTAACTCGATTCGAACAGGTAGATTTTGTATTTGTAGACAACTGTGGCAATGCACTGGCAATACAGGCAACATTTGGACTTGAGGACAACATTGCACCAGAGATCATTACAACAATTAATGACACCAGTCTCGTAATCGACGATATAGACAACTGCACCGCATCGTTTACTATTCGATCTATCGATGCTATCGACAATTGCGTTCTCGAGACTCCTATTCTCTTCAATTCTGGCATAGAAGATATCCAAGGTAACAATCCTGATCTTCCCGTTGAATCGGCAGTTCTTACCTTTGGACCCATTACTGAAGATGATTTTGGCGTTTTAGAGAACGTCGAACTCATCATCGATCTATTCAGTGTCGATGCAAACAATCCATCAGAATTCTTTGACGTGTTTTCTGAATCGGGCACACTGATCGGCAGAACCAATAACACAGAAGCGCAATGCGGTGATGTGACGACTGTCATAAGCCTGCCACAACAAGAGGTTGTTGATGGCCTCTCAGATGACGGTTTATACACAGTAAGCCTTAACCCCAATATCACTCCAGGAGTACCCACACTTTCTATCAATCCTGTATGTGACAATGCTCAAGTATCAGGGGCTTTAAACTTAGGTACTGTTACAAATATGAATATTGACGTAAACGTCATCATAGATCAATCAGACGATCCATCCATCGGCCCGTCAGACCAGGTTGATTTAAGCGCAGGCGACCACGAAATAATATATATCGCTACAGACTGTGCAGGCAATAGAGACAGCATACTGCAACTTGTCACTGTAGTAGATACCTCTAGTTTAGCTGAAGTTTTGTGTCCAGATAATATGATCGTGAATTCTGATCTAGGCCAATGCGGTGCTGATATAGAGTTAGAGTTAAACGATTTCATGGCAGGATGTAGTGATATAATTTCCATCGACTCAATAGGCGTAAGTGGACCCAACCTTACGGTTATCATCAATCCCTCTTCTCCACTAATACTTTCTCTTCCTGTAGGCGATAACGACCTTAGCTATTTCTATGATAATGGGCAAGTGTGTATACAGGAGATCAGCGTAAGGGATAGCGAATTTCCGCAGATTCTCTGTGCCTCGGATGTTCCTATAATGATAGATCCTAGTGGAGTTGTGCCTATTAGCTTAGACACGAGTGCCATAATAACCTCTATTACCGACAACTGCGGAATAGGAGAAATTGAAATAGAGGTTCCTGAGGTCAGCTGCTCAGATATAGGCTCGTCTATTCCTGTAGAGATTAATGTTTCTGACTTAGCTGGCAATCTGACGACCTGCAGCACTAATATTGTTGTAACAGAATTTGATCTTAGGCCTATTGCTGATCCAATATTGTGTATAGGAGATACGATCAGATTGTTTGCCAATGTTCCTATGGGTCCTGGTTCAACACAACTGCAATACGAGTGGACAGGTCCAGATGGGTTCAGCTCCGACGATGAAAATCCTGTAATTCCTAACAGTACACTCGGTGCTGCCGGAAGATATAGCTTAACAATTAATGGTCAGAATGGATGTGCTGCGAGTGGCGATGTAGACTTAATCATACAAGATTTTACGGCACCAGATATTTCTGCTGCTGCCGAGTCAGTCTGCCTAGGAGATAGTATAATGGTGAGCACTACTCAATTTACTTCAGATGTAATATACACTTGGCACGAAGGTGTATTCCCAAATGGTGCTATCGTACAAAGTGGTCCTTCCTCGGCACTCAGGATTCCACCATCGCTCGGTTCTCATGAATATTATCTTGTCATAGAGTCCAATGATTGTGGGCTAACCTTTGACCCTTCCTCACCTGTCAATATTACCGTAGTAGAGCGCCCAATATTTAGCACTATGGACAACTCGGTAGATCTATGCTTTGGTGATACCTTACGACTGACGGGCTCTACTGATGAGGATGATGTTAGTTTACGCTGGATTGGCCCTAATGAATTTGTAGAAGACTCGGGCTTAGCGACTATCCCCAATATAACTCTTGAACAGGAAGGTTCTTATACTTTGTTAGCCAATCGGCTACAATGCATTGACAGTCTCCCCGTAGCTCTAAGTGTACAAGATTCAGTAATCACTCCAATTATATCTGGGGACAATCAGTTTTGCGGTTCCGCCATGGCCATTTTAGAAATAGCCAATGTTATTGAGGGATCAACATCTCCCCAATATGACTGGTTTAGAAATGGAGTTTTTTCAGTGAGAACAGCAGATGCTCGTCTGATCATCGAGGATGTGAATCAAGAAACAGTTGGCTTATGGACCGTGAGCGTCGACAATAGTCAATGTGTGTCTACACAATCTGCGCCACATGAAATTGCTCTCATCGAGGATCTTGATGTAGTCATTGATGCTGACAATAGTATCTGTCAGGGAGACTCTGTCCGACTATTGATCCCTGCTATCAATGGAGCAACTTATTCTTGGAGCGGTCCTAGCAACTTTACCTCGTCATTACAAAATCCAGTTGCACCACCTGTTGCAGGTGTCTATGTTGTTGCTATTTCTACTGACAATGGATGTAGCGCTACTGCCTCAATAGAAATCGATATAGAAGAAAGACCCGTTATATTAACTGTGCTTGCAGATATAGAGGACTGTACAGACGGAACATTATCGACCCTACTATTCAGTTCAGTATCATCAGAAGAGGGTATCGCATATAACTGGACAGGACCAAATGGATTCACTTCATCAGATCCTATCCCAAGATTAGAAAATTACTCTTCTCAAGACAATGGCGTTTATCGCTTAAGTGTTTCGAGAGGATCTTGTTTGTCAGAACCAGATAGTATAATTATAGATGTGCGCGATATACCTGATACTCCCCTGCTCTCTGGTGACATCAATAGTTGCGCTTCCGATAGTCTAAGGATCATAGCAACTCCGATTGACGGTCCAGTTGATAGTTATATCTGGACCACTCCAAGAGGTATAATTACCACTCCAGATGCATCACTATCCTTGCCATTACTAACTGAACAAGATGCTGGTCAATATTTTGTCGCCGCAGAAAATGATGGCTGCCTATCCATTAATTCGGATACCATTGCTATGAGTGTCTTTGCACGTCCCGGCATTCCAGATCTCATTGTCGAGCCGTTATGTGAAGGTGAAGATGTAGTACTCAGAGTAGATCGCCTGAATAATACACTCTATGAGTGGATAGGTCCTAATGGATTCACCAGTGACGATATCAGTATCACACTCGGCCCTGAAGACATCCCTAATATTAGGACTTTTGGGCTTAGAGTGATCCAAAACGGATGTCCATCCCCGTTTATTTTTGCTGGTACCTTGCCGATAGGTGAACAACCACCAATAGCACGAGTAACTACAACAGACCAAGATATCTGCTTTAATGGCCAACTGAGTCTTGAACTCTGTATAGATCCAACATCAGTTTCAGAAAGTGCAACGATCAATTGGATCAATACGACTACAGAGATTGTGATTGGCACCACTGATAACATGTGTTTTACACTGACAAACGCAGATCCGCTCATTATTGGCTCTAATAATGTTGTGGCCCAAATCCTCAACGACGGATGTCCATCGAACTTCTCGGCACCTATAGACATAAACTTATTCGAGGTGCCAGAGGTCGTCGCACGAGCTGGCGAGGATGAAATAGTTTGCACGAATAATGATGAACTCATTACAGCAATAGAGCCCTTGAGAGGTTTGGGTACGTGGACCAGCGAGGACCCCGCAATAAGCTTTTCGGATGTCAACAACCACGAAACGAGAGTATCAGGCCTAAGCCCTGGAGAGAACAGACTGCTATGGTCGCTGAGTAGCGGTCCTTGTGAAAACTTTTCGGCAGATGAGAAAATAATCGTCCTAGAAGAATTCGTAGTAGCCAACAACGATGTGCTACAAGCATCTATGGACGGGGCAACAATATTAGATGTAACAGCCAATGATGATCTGGTGCCCAGCGATTTTACAATAAGCATCCTCGAGGAGCCTCAATCTGGTGAAGTGAGTGTAGATCCTTTTAATCAGGAAATAACATACAACCCACCATCCCAGCTCGTGGGAGAGCTCAGCTTTTCCTATGAGATATGTAGCACCGTATGCTTGGACAATTGTGATCAAGCCACTGCACTGATCACCGCTATCAGTGATGACGGCTGTATGGCACCGACCATCATTACGCCCAACTCAGACGGAGTCAACGACCGGTTCGTAATACCATGTATTAATACAGGGTCATTTACTAATAACGAACTCGTAATCTATAATGAATGGGGCGATGAAGTGCATTATGCTCAGCCCTATGACAACACATGGGGCGGCACCCGTAACGGGGATCCACTACCCTCTGGGACTTATTATTACGTATTTAGGCCTGATGAACAACAAGAAGCAACTAAAGGCTTCTTGGTTATACAGAGATGATTAAGCATGTCGTCATATCAGCTCTTATCATACTATCCGTAGGTATAACTTATGGACAGGTTCAACCCCTGTCGACACAATTCATGTATAATAAGTTGGCGCTCAATCCTGCATACGCTGGTTCAGAAGCCTATACTGAACTCACCGCAATTGTAAGAAGCCAGTGGATTGGTTTTCCGGGTGCTCCAAAGACACAACAACTGAGTGCGAATATTCCCCTTTTTGATCAGCGAGTAGGTCTCGGTATCACTGCTAATAGTCACAGCTTGGGAGTGACTAACTTTCAGACTATTGAGGGGTCATACAGCTATAGATTGAAGACCAGTGAATCTGGCACTCTCAGCTTAGGACTTCAGACTTCATATCGCAGATATACTATTGACTTTAGTGATCCGCAGGTCGTTGCAATTGACGGTATAGCCAATGACCCTAACATCATAGGGAGAAATGTGAATACCAACAGCCTTAATTTTGGTGGAGGCATTTATTATAGTGAAGATGCTTTTTATGTGGGCCTATCAATTCCTCGACTATCTGCACAAGATCTAACCTTAGGTGATGGACCCTTGAACCTAACTGAGCAACGAGTTATAAATCTTATGGGTGGATACAACTTCGATCTCGCTGAACAATGGGCTGTAACTCCTCAAGTCCTATTCAGATTTACAGAAGACCAACCCTTTGATACGGATGTCAATGTGACCTTCACCTATGATAATTTCTTGAACTTGGGACTTGGTTATCGCCTCGGAGGTGATCGGAATAGTATAGGAGAATCCATAGATTTTATAGTCGGCGTAGAGCTCAACGAGTCACTGATGCTCGGAGCCGCATATGATTATAATGTCAGTGAACTTGGTAGGGTAAGCAGTGGAACATTTGAAGGTTTGGTGAGATATAGGATCGGTGCCACTCAAGGCAACGTCATTGATGTTAATCCTCGATACTTCTAATATGAAGGAGGTATTCATCATATTATCTTTTGCTGTCTCCGCCCATATAGGTCAAGCTCAATATGAGCTCAATGAAGCTGCACTTAACGATGCAGAGATATACAACTTTAGGGATATAAATACTAATGGGCTTGAGTTTTCGCCTTTGCCGTTTCATGTGGGATTGC
>CAZJTO010000081.1:0-9683 GCA_964548935.1 uncultured Saprospiraceae bacterium | reverse complement strand
GACTCGCAAAGCGAAAGTCAAAGCTAAGCGCGCCAAGAAAATGAAGAAATGGTAAACCTATAAACTGGAGCTGCCATCATTACTCCGGCAACTTAAACACACGTGCAAAATAACCAGTCAGCTCATCCAATGCCACTCTCGACTCTTGGGGATCAATACCTGATAGTACTCTTGACAAGCGCTTCTTGTACTCCAACTGCATAGCTCGTCCAATCTGTATACGCTGAGCTTGAGGGCTACCAGCACCATGCATACTCTCAGTAAGATAACCAACGGCATTGCGCCCCAGCGTCATATTTTCAATAAGCCTCAACATCTTCATGCGTTCTTCGACGGGCACACCGTCTTTTGCCTTCATATACTTACGGACTAAGGCTCCGATCTCAGGGTGATTAAGATCTTTCTCTGATGGCATAGTAACCATAATTCCGCCAGCCAGATCTTGCGAGAGGCGTGCTATTTCATATGGCAGTTTAGTAACATGATGCTTACAGACATTGGAGATCATATCGTCACAGAGGTAGCATCCAGATGCTGTCGCAAAGCCTTGATAAGAAGAGGCTATACCGGTAGCATAAATCGTCTCATTGAGGTGAGTCATCTCAACTAACTTATCCTTGATATGCGATGCTCGAGGAACGCCATTCATATCGGCGATTGAGGCAGCCGCACCGATTAATACGTCACCTACCCCACTCTTACATACATAACTGCGACGATGATAGGCCGTAAACCGCTCTACCAACATAGCGGCATACTCATACTCTCCATCCATGAATATCATCTCATGAGGAATAAATACACGGTCAAATACAACCATAGCCTCCTGCCCTCCATATAAATTGTTGCCTTGATCAATACTGCCTCCTTCCATAGCTCGGAGATCACAGGATTGGCGACCATAGATATAAGTGATGCCTTTAGCATCAACAGGCACTGCGCCAACAATGGCGTACTCACGATCAGCCTCTGACAACCTCATCGTGGGCATAACTAGCATCCAGTGAGAATTTACACATCCCGTCTGGTGCGCCTTAGCCCCACTGATATAGACTCCAGTCTCATCGCGATCTACGACATGCACAAACATGTCTGGGTCAGTCTGCTGATGTGGTGCTAAGCTACGGTCGCCTTTAACATCAGTCATAGCCCCACCTACTACATAGTTGTATCGATGCATCTCCGTCAAAAAAGACTTGAATCGCTCGTGATAGCCAGATCCGTGGGCCTCGTCCATCTCATAAGTAACAGAGTATAGTGCATTACTAGCATCCATACCTACACAGCGCTGAAAGCATGTTCCGGTATTCTGACCTAATCTACGTTGCATTTTATTTTGCAACACGAGATCATCCGTACTCATACAGATTCCAAGAAAACGACTTATGCGCTCTCCAGTAAACGGGGAAATCACCGTAGCCAACTCAGGGGCTCGCACTCCGAGGTCATAAGTTTCTGCCACCGCATTGATGCTCGGCCGCATGATCGGATGATCGACAGGTTCTACTACTCGCTCACCAAATAGATAAACATCTAAATCACGACCAGTTATAGATCGTATATAATCCGCTCCACTAACTATTTTCTTTATTCTGTCCATAACAAGCTTCTGGTCATAAATCACTCAACAATAGATATGCTAGCTTGGGGATCAAGCACATTGATTTGGTTATGAATATGACCATTATTATGAGTATTTGAACATTATATCGAGTATATTTATATTGCGAAGTGCATAGTCCCAAAGTTATTTTATGCGAATGTTTTGGGACACGTATATGTTACGATCTAATATGTAGGCAAAATGTTGTTCTTGTAAAAAGATATATAGAGCATCTTTGTGCTTGCTTGCGAGCGCCTGCGCTAGAGTAATAAAATGACTAATAAATACAGTAAAAAGAAGATTCTTCTTATTGAGGATAATATCGGTGATATTAAGCTTATAGAGGAAGCTATTAAAGCCAACAGCCTCAACGTAGAGTTGTCTGTACTTGATGACGGCGAGAAAGCTCATCAATACTATCACAAACTGGTAGAGAATAATTATGAAGATCTTCCAGATCTAATTATTTGTGACCTTAACCTACCTCGATTTAAAGGCGATGAAATTATCAAGCTTTATAAAGCTGATTCACAATTGATGTCCATTCCATTGGTTGTGTTAACAACGTCCAACTTAGATTTAGACATCAACACCTGCTATCAATATGGCGCTAACGCCTATCTTATCAAGCCTCTTGATGTTTTGGACTTTTTTGACATGATCAAGCATGTTCACAAGTTTTGGTTCGAACCCAACGAATTATCTCTTACTTAATATAGGACGTGACCACACTTTCTTGGTGGTTTATTTTTTTTCACAACGACTACCTGATTTCCCTATTATTCCTGTTATACACTCAGGACATATTCTCGAAGTGACATTTCTGGGTCGAGATTGAGCTTTTTCTTGAGTCTGTATCGAGTCATTTGGATACTCTTCATCTCCACACCGAGAATATTAGATAAGTCATAGTTATCAATATTCATTTTCATATATGCACAATGCTTGAGATCGAGAGAGGTCAGTTTGGGGTTAATCTTCATGAGTTTACTGAAGAAATCTGGATGCGTTGACTCGAACACTTTTTTAAATTCTCCCCAGTTATCTTCATCACTGCCGAGATCACTCATAGCTTTCTCGAGTTTTTTCAATCCTCGTAGCGACTCACTACTGACATTCTCGGATTTTAAGTGATTCACACTTTTAGCAAGGATGTCACGAAGGCCTTGCATGGACTTGCCTACTTTTGAGGACTCCACCTCCATAGTTATGAGACGGCGTCTTTTGTCATCAAGCTCTCGTTCTAATTCGATTCGTTTTAACTCTGCAAGCTCCTCCTTGATCCTTATGGACGCCTGCAATTCATCTTTTTGGACGGTGATAATCTTGTTGAGCTCTTCAAGTTGATCTTTCTGATTTTGTAGGGATTTTTGAGCTCTGGACAGTTTGAGCACATTATCTACTCGCGACATTAGCTCTACTCCCATGACAGGTTTCTGCAGGAAGTCTACCCCGCCATAGTCAAAAGCCTGTTCGAGGACCTTTTCATCCTCTAACCCTGTGATAATGATAATTGGAATATCTGCAATCTCAGCATTGGCTTTCACCAATTTCATGGCTTCTAATCCTCCGATAATCGGCATTTGCCAATCCAGGAGTATGACATCAATGCCCTTATTTTCTTTTAGAAAAGGGACAACCTTCTCCCCGTCGTCCAACTCGAAGAATTCATATTTTTCGTAGCCGAGCAGTTCCATATATAAGATGCGGTCTACCCGGCGATCATCGACAGTAAGAATCTTAGACTTCAACATAGATTGTTTGGATTTCGCCTATATACACCAAGTTATCTTCAAACGGGGAAGGAACATATATAGATTTATTAGATGTGAAGATAAGCTTTATATGAGATATTCGGAATACGAGATATCGCTTTCTAAGCAATCTGCCTTCCAGTTTGAGCGATTTTAGCGCATCCTGATATGTTGAAAGTAGGCTTTGAGGATTTTGTCATTGTCTAACCGAGGAGTGAATACCTCCAGAATCATAGCCTGATCTGACTTACCAAGGAATTGTACTAATCCCTGATCTAGTGACTCTGGATCATCCGCAGCCAGATATGTCAAACCATGAGCAAGGGCAATACCTGTCGCCTTAGTCTTGTGGTGCGCCTCGAAATGTGTGTCTAAGTGGTCTGTCGTCGCTGGTCCTGGGATCACCCTAAATATATTTCCTCCTTGATTGTTAAGAATAAGAACCCTGTAGTTAGCAGGGACATATGCATTCCAAAAGGCATTAGCGTCGTAAAAGAACGCAATGTCTCCAGTGATCAAGACATTCAGAGCCGTGTTATTGATTGCATATCCCACACTTGTAGAGTTGCATCCATCTATACCGCTCACGCCACGATTACATTGAAATGTAAGGGTTTCATTCACATCAAAAAGCTGGGCATATCTTACCGAAGTGCTATTGGCCATATGCACATGCGTCTCATCAGGCAAGGCATTCATCACTTGATGGACCACCTTGAGGTCTGACCATGGCGCACTATCGAGATACTCTTCGTGCTTCTCTTTTTTATAGCTGTCAAGGCCTAACCATCTTTTTTTATACGGATTTTTAAGAGAGTCCGTACGTTGTATGATGGCTTCAGCAAAATAGTCTATACCCACAGGAATGATATCGGTGAGGGACTTATAGGTATCGATAAACTCATCATCCTGATCTACATGCCAATGCTGTAGGATATCCATATCTCTCAGTAGGAATCTAATTTTCTTGGACACTAATGAGTAGCCGCAGGTAATCAGCAATGACGGCTTATAATCTTCTACATCGAGATCTTCTATATTATTAATCGTTCGGTCAATACACGAAATGATGTTATCGCCATATACATTGGAGGTCAGCTCGGTAAGGACAACCACTGAGGATACTTTGGATAACCGAGTGATCGCCTCAGACCATTTCTGATCGGGATGATGCTGCCCACAGATTACTAATACCTTATCATGGCTGTCAAACTGATTACGTAGTTCCTGGATTCTGTTTTTGGATAATGATGCATGAGTCTTGGACTTAGCAATCATCTTTGGCGCATCACTATAGGATGGTACTTGACCATAGAGTGGCTCTTTGAGGGGGATATTGATATGTACAGGTCCATCGCCACCAGAAGTCGCCGTCTCAATCGCCTGATTAATGAGTCGATCGTTATACCACAGATCGTCTTGGTCTTTAACTTCTTGTCTGAGTTGTGTGCTAAACTTGATGTAGTTGCGATAGAGATCCGTCTGCCTAATCGTCTGCCCAGCACGCTGGTCGATCCATTCTTGTGGCCTGTCGGCCGTCAAGACTAGTAACGGTATTTTTTGATAATAGGCCTCTGATATCGCTGGACCATAATTGATGGCGGCACTGCCAGAAGTACAGCAGATCACTACTGGTTGTCGAGTAGCCAATCCAATACCCATCGCAAAGAATGCTGCCGAGCGCTCATCCGGAATATTGTAGCACCTAAAGTATGGATCGTTGGCGATACTGATAATTAAGGGTGCATTGCGTGAGCCTGGGCTGAAGACCACATTTTTGATGCCCTTAGCCTTGAGTATTGCCGCCAATCGGCTTATTGATTCTTTAGCTGAGGTCATGCTTGCTGGTTATAGCTATTCTGAATCACATTGAGCATTGTGAGACTTTTGTTTTGGGTTTCCTCCCACTCCGACTGAGGAATAGAATCTTTAGTGATCCCTCCTCCCACATATAGCTCCATTCTGCCCTCGTATATCTGCATCGACCGCAAATTTATATAGATCGCATTGCAATCATCTATACCTACTACACCAATATAACCACAGTAGTCCCCACGGTCGTGTTCTTCATAACGCTGGATATATTGTTTAGCAATATCTTGTGGTGTTCCACAAATTGCAGGACCGGGATGCAATAGATTCGCCATATGCGTGATCGACTGATCCTTCTCAATCGAAAACTCTGTAGAGATATGGACTACATTGCCCGCTTTGACAGTTTCTGTCTGACCTTCGGTAAATACGATACTCTCTTGTCGTAGGTGCTGTTCTATATATTCCTTAAGATATTGATGTTCGTCAACTTCCTTGGGTTCCCATAATACCTGATCAAGAGATACTCCGAGATCGATCTGAGTGCCCGCCAAGGCAATAGAACGATAAGTTTCACCTGCATCTTCTATCAGCAATTCAGGTGTGGCACCTACCCAACATCCTCCCTCGGGCGTATGATAACAAAAGACGAATGCATTGGTATATCGTCCTACCAATGTCTTATAGATCTCATAGATGCTCAGTCCATTGCGCTCTGTCGTAATAATGCGAGAATACACCAGCTTGCGATACCTCTGATTCTCAATATCGGCAATGATGTGTTCGACATCTGATAGATACTTCTTCTGGTCTGTGGATTGAGCATGGGCAGGAGCTGATATCGTAAGACTAAATTCCCGATTAAGCATGTGCCGATCCGCACGGATATATCTGGAAGCTTCCCGATCACGGCGAAACGGAGCAACAACGAAATATGGCCCGTCTGATGGTTGAGTAGTTGAGTATGAAAAATCATCTTGACAGGTGACATAAAAATCACTGGAACCGGGCAGGCTGTATGCTGCAAAGGAGTCCTCCTCACTAAAAGTAGTTATGTGAGCATCTGCACTCATATCACTCATTGCCATATAAACCACAAACGTAAATATTCTGTTTACATCAGCATCATTTATATCGGGAGAGATCTGTAACGATCTTGCCAGTGGCAGTCTTGATCAGGGCGTCAACTCTCCTGATTTCCTTAGGCACATAGTTCTTGGGCAATTTGGCACGTAGTTGGTCATTGAGGGAGCTGATATCTATGCGCTGCTCCCGATCAACGATGACCAGTACTAATTTTTGGCCTAGGGTCTCATCACTGAGCCCAGTCAAGAAGAACTCCCCGGCTATTAAAGGATCTAATTGATTTTTTAAGGTCGCCGGAAATATCTTAAGTCCTCCCGAGTTAATGACATTATCAGCTCGCTCAATCCATCTGAAACTTGACGGACCTGCCATATCAACAATATCATTTGTGATTATGGGGCTGTCTGCAAGATGTTCTGCATCAATGATGAGTCTCTGATCGTCTGTTAGCAAAAACTCAATGCCCGGTAAGCCCACAAACAGATCAGAATAAAGATCTCTCTGCAACTCCTTGATCGCCACATGGGTGATCGTCTCCGTCATGCCATAGGTATGATAAAACCGTGTGTCATACTCACAAGATTGGATAAGAGCAAGAAGCTTTCTGCTGATTGGAGCGCCCCCAATGATGATCTGTTTGACAAGGCTGATGCGATCCTTATTCTTTATAAACGCCTGTTCCAATTGGAGAGGCGTAAGCGCAGCAAAATCTACAGATCGATCCAAGTGCTGTAAGGGATTAGAACTTGGTTCAATTGCTAATAATTGAGCCCGGGCTACTGCAGCTCGACCCACCATCATCATCCCCGCAATAAATTGTACTGGTAAACAGATGAGAAAAACATCTCCCTCGATTAATCCAAATCGCTGAATTGTAAGCTTGGCACTATGTACCATAGCTGCTTTGGAATGAGTAATGACCTTTGGCACGCCTGTAGATCCAGAGGTCTTAACTTCGAAGGAGGAATTGTGATCCCAGTCAATCAAAAACTGGTTGATCTGGTCGAGGTAATTAGGAGAAGCATGATCTGAGGGTAATACCATATGTTGCCCGCTATCCTTCATTAAAAAATGATGCTACATCCCAGCTCTTGTTCGGATGATATAGCAAGTGTCCATCAGTGATCGTTAAGGGGCTCGATATATTATTTGTATACAGTTGCCCAGTCCCAAGACCTTGTGGCATCTCATTGGACTTCGTACTCACCCACTGCGCTATAGCATTGAGACCGATATTCGCCTCCAGTGCCGATGTGGCCCACCATCCGATATCGAGGCTTTCGGCAAGCGCTATCCACTGATCGGCTTGCCCAAATCCACCAATTAATGACGGCTTCAGTATAATATATTGAGGCTTGATTTCCTGCAACAGTTTCATCTGCTGTGCTGTATCATAGCTGTACCCGATCAGCTCTTCGTCCAAGGCGATCGCTATAGGTGACTTTGCACAGAGTTGACTCATCGCTTGCGACTGCCCATGCTTAATGGGTTGCTCAATAGAGTGTAGATCATATTCGCTCAGGCGCTTAAGCTTCTCTAAGGCATTACTTGGGTCAAAGGCTCCATTCGCATCGACACGCAGTTCTACTTCATCACTGGAAAACTGCGATCGCACATAAGACAGTAACTCAAGCTCATCGTTAAAGTCTATTGCTCCTATTTTGAGCTTGAGGCAGTCAAATCCCTCATTGAGCTTATCCTTGATCTGATCAAACATAAATTGTCTCTCTCCCATCCATATCAGTCCATTGATTTTGATCGGCTCTTGGTCCGCATGAAATCCACAATTCCATAACCCATAGGGATCATCTCCTTGTTGGCTTTTAGCCAAAAGTTCTTGAGCAAATCTGACTGATGATATCTTAGACAAGCTATTCTGATCCGGTGACCTGAGAATATGATCAAGTTCTTGCTCTACATCTGACGACGACTCTACACTTAGGCCCTCTATAATTGATACTTCGCTTATTGCTCTGACTCCATCTGAGTCTGATTGATAGATGATCCAGCTATCCTTGGTCTTGAGTACGCCTCGTGAAGTTCCACTGGGACGTTTAAAAACAAGTTGGTGATATTTAGTCTTTAGATCGCTGATCATGGTCATATAATGGCAAAGGTCAACACATTGTTATCTGTTGATGGCGATGGAAGAATTATGTTTGTGTATGACAATGGATCTAGCATCATGAATAATGCTTCAAAAATAGAGGACTTCAGAAAACAAGGGTATAAGCTGATCGATCAGTTATCCAACTATCTATTGGAATCACTGGAAAGAACGGAGCCAGTGATCGACTTACATGAGCCAGATGAAGAACTCAGTTACTGGGCGTCTCAAGAGATTACAGATTTAGCCGATTTTCATGACAAGCTATTTGCGCGCTCTATTCGACTGCATCACCCACATTACATCGGGCATCAAGTATCTGCTCCAGAACCAGAAATCGCACTGCTGGGGCTGACCTCCGACTTGATGAACAATGGCATGGGCATCTATGAGATGGGTGCTGCGGCCGTAGCAATGGAACACCTTGTTATCAAAACCTTTGCAGAACACATCGGCTATAAGACCGATCATTCCAATGGCTTTTTGACTTCGGGCGGAACACTTGCCAATCTCACTGCTCTCCTTGCCGCTCGTGCCAAATTATATCAACAGTACCCCGAAATAAACATCAACAATGCTCACATTCTGGTGTCTGAGCAGGCGCACTTTTGTATTGATCGGGCATGGACGACGATGGGTATGAATGTCAACAACCTCCATAAAATACCTGTCAATGACGCTTATCAAGTCGACATTGTAGCCATGAAGTCTACCGTCACGACCATTTTGGCTCAACCAAATCAAAGGATCATGGCCATAGTAGGCTGTGCCTGTACCACGGCGACAGGATCGTATGACGACATCGCTAGCTTGAGCGATTTATGTCAGCAAGACAATATTTGGTTGCACATCGATGGCGCTCATGGTGGAGCAGCTATATTCTCTCCAAAGTTGAAATCACAGCTTCTCAATCAAATTCATCGGGCTGACTCTATCATCATAGATGCCCATAAGATGATGCTGACTCCTGCCCTTGCCACTGCTGTATTGTTTAAAGATCATATGGATGGCTACAACAGCTTCAAGCAGCAGGCCGATTATCTATTTGACCAGTCCAAAATAGATGCTCATAATCTCGCCAAGAGAACTTTTGAGACCACTAAGTTGATGATGTCCATAAAAGTCTATTATCTGTTGAAGAAGTATGGCACCAGCTATATAGCGAGTTTTGTAGAGCGCCAAACTGATCTGGCACTTTGGTTCTATGATCACCTGATGGCTCGAGAGACTTATGAGTGTGCCCACAGGCCACAGACTAATATCCTATGCTTCAGATATGTAGGGTGTGAGCCTTCGGAATACGGCGATGTTAATCATCGAA
>CAZJTO010000080.1:0-9707 GCA_964548935.1 uncultured Saprospiraceae bacterium | reverse complement strand
TCGGCATTCTATTAGAATGTGCTGCAAAAATATCTAAATAATAGTATCCATATATAATTATGAGATTTTTATTGTGTGTTCTCGTAGGTCTTCGATACCTACAGTTAAAACGGGCGCTCTAACCTTTAATAAGTACAATAAGACCATTGACTTAATCAAGTTTGTAAAAGCCATTTTAGCCCTTGCGGTAAGTATATCATTCAGAAAACAGTATTTTGAAACGATTTCAAATTCTGGACTCACTGAGGTACTGAATGTAGTATATGAAGAATACTAATAGAAGGAGTTTTATCAAACATTCTGCTCTATATGCTACTGGCTCGATGCTCTTGCATGATGTTGTCTACGCCAGCAATTTACCAGACGGACTAAATCTTCTTGGGCTTGATAATCTGTCCGATAAACATCCTGAAATGATCGTATTAAACGATCGCCCGATAAACATGGAGGCTCCCGCACATCTCCTCAATGATGAGCTAACACCGAACAGTTTGTTCTTCGTTAGAAACAATGGATTAGCACCAACCAATATCGATTTAGTCAACTGGACCTTAGAAATATCTGGGGAGTCTGCAAAGCAAAAGAAAATATACACTATCGATGAGCTCAAGAAACGATTTGAGCACGTGAGCTATGATATTACCCTCGAATGTGGGGGCAATGGTAGAAAAGAGTTTAATCCCCCGGCCAAAGGCAATCAGTGGGGAACTGGGGCAGTCGGATGCGCCCGATGGACTGGTGTGAGATTAAGAGATGTACTGGATGATGTCGGTATAAAATCCAATGCGGTCTACATTGGCTATTATGGGGCTGATATACATCTGTCTGGCGACCCTGAAAAGGATCCAATAAGCAGAGGCGTACCTATCTCCAAGGCCTTGGAAGCAGAAAGCTTGATCGCATGGAGTATGAATGGCGAGGATATCCCTGTCCTGAACGGACATCCATTGAGATTAGTATTTGGGGGTTTTCCAGCATCTTGTTCGGGTAAATGGCTCAATAAAATTGTCATCAGGGATCGAGTCCATGATGGTCAGAAGATGAAAGGTTCCTCGTATCGCGTGCCGTGTAGTCCGGTAGCGCCAGGGACTAAAGTTCCAGATGAGGCAATGTGCATCATCGAAGAAATGCCTGTTAAGTCGCTCATTACTTATCCCAGAACTGGCGCAACGATCAAGCTAAAACAAGAACTTCCGATTAAAGGTCATGCCTGGACATCTGCTGATAAAGTTGAAGCGGTTGAGTATTCAATTGATTTTGGTGTCACATGGCACTCTTGCAAGTTATCAAACCCCGCTAATAAGTATGCTTGGCAGCATTTTGATGCTCAGATTGGATTTTCAGAAACTGGATACTACGAGGTATGGGCGAGGGCAACTGATTCTGATGGCAATCGACAACCCATGCTGCTACCCGGGTGGAACCCTAAGGGATATCTGAACAATGCTTGCCATAGAATAGCGATCCTCGTTGAGTCATAAGAACTATGGGATTGAATAGAGAAACTCAAGGCGATACAGTATTGATGCTGGTGAAGCTATTCGTAGCGTTGCTGATGCTATTGTTCGTTGCGGTATTGGGTCAAGATACATTCAGATCAATGTTAAGTGAGCCGCTCTACACGCAGGAGGAGCTATCAGCTAGGACTGAAGAGCGGAAAAGATTGCGAAATATAGAGCGCTCAGATAATTGGGACTTAGTAGAGAACGGAATACATGTGAAGACAGGGCTTAAAGATGACGATAACCTCGCTATCGTAATGCAAAACTGTATAACGTGTCATTCTGCTAAGCTCATCACACAGAATAGAGCGACCAGAGAGGGGTGGCAGGATATGATACGATGGATGCAAGAGTCTCAAGGCCTTCAAGATTTAGGTATCTATGAGCCCAAGATCTTGGATTATCTATCTTCTCATTATGCTCCTGAGGAGATTGGCCGCAGACAGAATCTTAATGTTGAGGAAATAGAATGGTATGTGTTGGACTTTGAGGAAAATTAGAAGCGGCCTTTATTAAACGGAGCGTATAAGTTCTCAGCCATTGAATAATGCCCCTATCATAATGATCGCACTTCGACCTACCATACCCATATTCATCTGTACTCCCATTAACTGGTGATTACTTTTTTATAAACCATTGCTCCCCAGGAGGTTAATTTATGGTCAGCATTCACCACGTTGCTAAGCTCGAGTTGGTAACCAGATAAATCGATCTTGTCAATATCGACTTCGTTGCTCGTAAAATTGAGCATGATCAAAAAGTCATACTCATCATCATATCTGCGATAGACAAAGAGCTCTTCCGATTCTGGTAGTAAGATGTCCAGCCTACCATGTATTAAGGTTTTATTGGCCTTGCGGTATGCGAGCATGTTTTTGTAGTACTGCAAAATCGACTGTTCGTCTGCCAGTGCATCTTCGACATTAATCTCGGTGTAATTAGAATTTATGGTAAGCCATGGACTACCAGTCGTAAATCCAGCATGTAGCCCAGCGCTCCACTGCATGGGAGTGCGGGCGTTATCGCGTCCTTGTTGCTGTACAGCTTTAAGCAATGGGGTGGTATCTCGTCCAGCTTCTTTCCACTCATGATATAGGTTGACAACCTCTACATCATCATATTCTTCAAGTGTGCCAAATGCGACATTAGTCATCCCTATCTCGCTTCCTTGATAGATGCACGGCCCTCCTCTCATGGTCAATAGGAGCGTGGCCAACATCTTCGCCGACTCAACTCTATACTTCTCATCATTGCCAAAGCGGGACACCATCCGTGGAAAATCATGGTTATCCAAGGTGATATTGATCCATCCCTTATCACCTACTGCTGTATCCCAATCATGAAATATTTGCTTGAGCTTACTCAATTTCCATGGTATAGGGTCATATTTTCCGCCTGGCCCGTAGTTGATATTCACGATATCAAAATGATATAAGGTGTTGAGCTCATTGCGATCTTCAGACACATAGTCTAAAGCTTGATGTGGTTTCACTCCGATGCATTCGCCCATCGTCATGACATCATATCGAGACATGACTTCGCTATTCATCTCCTGCAAGAACTCATGCAAACGTGGACCATTTGCATAGACTTCGATTATTGCATTGATAAAATCATTTTGATCTATATCTGGAAAGTCGAGTCGCTTAGAGATAAAAGGCAAGACATCCATTCTGAATCCGTCTACTCCCTTCTTAAACCAGAAGTGCATAACGTCATAGATCTCCTGTCTCACCTTAGGGTTTTCCCAATTGAGATCCGGTTGCTTCTTAGAAAACAGGTGGAGGTAATATGCCTCTGCTACAGCGTCATACTCCCAAGCAGATCCACTAAAAAATGAAGTCCAGTTGGAAGCAGGCTGATCTCGCCAGATATAATAATCTCTATAGGGATTATCTTTTGATTTACGGGATTCCTTAAACCATAGATGTTCATCCGAACTATGATTAGGGACTAGGTCAAGCATCATCTTCAATCCTCGATCGTGCATGCCCTGTAAGAGCCGATCAAAATCCTCCATGGTCCCGAACTCCTCCATGATGGCGCAGTAATCACTTACGTCGTAGCCATTATCATCGTTGGGTGATTGAAATATGGGGCTTAACCAGACAACATCTATCCCAAGTTCCTTGAGATAATCGAGTTTTTCGATGATGCCACCGAGATCTCCGATGCCGTCCCCTGTACTATCCTTAAAGCTTCTGGGATAAATCTGATATACAACGCTTTCTTTCCACCAATTTTGCTCCATAACTCGCTATTAAAATATGAAGTGGATAAGTACTAATGAAAGCGCGAAAACTCCTCCGGTTCTTACTATTGCCGGAGATATCAATACCACAATACCGCAATTGATATAGTATCGTAACTCATTGAGTGTAGGTGTAAAGGCATCCTCTGGATTTTCGAACTTGACATATATTGATGAAAATTCCAGGGAGCTCTTTCCTTTTGGGTTCGGTCCGTCTGACATCCGATTATTCATATTCGCCATACGAAGCCCAATTTAGTGAGTTATCAATATTCTTATCCTATTGTGAGTAGATAAGGGAGGTGTTTATTGATGCAGAAAGTATGCCCGCAATAAGAAAAAATGTGTTGTCTGTACTACAATACAAATTAGCATGTGCAGCAGATGCGAACATAAAGGGAAAAACAATCTTTAGATAATAAGATGAACGACTGCTCAATCTTTTGTCTAAGTTATTGCAGAGATTGTAATCGTCAATGATCTATTATTTTTGGAGTACTATTTTGAGAAACATACCTATGCGAAACATACTTTTTTTCAGTTTGCTGGTCCTATTATCTGTATCCTGCAAGTCTCAGGATGAGATCAACAATATCGTGGACGTTCCTGCGGTGGTGGATGCCGACCACTCATTTGCTGATGTGTACAAGCCATTGGATGGCACCTGGAAGGGTACATTCTTAGTCAAGCAAGATCAGCATCCTGACAAGAGACCAGATAATATGCAAGAGGTAGCCGTCATGATGAAGTATATCGAGCAAGCTAAGACAGTTAATACGATACAGGTGACTCAGACTTATACTTCAGAGAGTCCATATTTTCAGAGAGTAGCAATCACGGATTATTATCCAGATAGCGGAAAAACTGAAGAGAGCGTCGGCGTCAACAAAGTCCAGAATGGAGAGATGTGGTGCGTGGTGCACAAACCAAATGATGTGGTGATCCACGAGGGGAGCACCCCTAATGATGAGACCATCATCTGGCAGAGCAGTCAGCAATCACCTCTTAAGGTAGAGTACTTCTATGAGACCGTTACGCCACAGTCGTATGAGATTGTAGGCTATGGCTACTATGGCAATGATGATACCGCCAAGAGCCCTAAGCTTTGGTTTTATGGCAAGTATATGAGGCAGTAAGTACGTCCTTCCTATTTAGCAGGCTCGACGTCTTTCCAGTTTTCTCCTCGCTCAATACGCTTGAGCTGTGTCGTTGATACACCAAATCGCTTGGCGATCATCTTACGACGAGTCTTACCACTGAGCAATTGCTTTTTGATGATAGCGACTTGTGCAGCAGTGAGCTTGTAATAGCCCCCTTTATTGGACTTTTTAAATCCAAACTTCTTAGCTCGCTCTTTGATGTAGGCTTTCCACTCGGGATCTGTGACCCAGATGATATTGCTGTTATGGTTGTTTTTGCGGTTGAGGTCCTTATGTATGACATGGATGTGCTCATCTGATTCAGGTATGCAGAAATGTCTGGCCACCTCCTTGTGTACATATAAGGCCTGATTAAGATTGCCCACAACTTTGATGCTTGCTCGAAAGAAGCCTCTATGGTCGGGATGAGTTTTCATCAACTTCTCTTCTCCAGTTTCCTTGTGGATCGATTTAGCTCTGCCGAGGTTCGAGATGTAGTAGTTTTTGGATTTAGTGTCCCTCTTAAAAGTGACATGGGCCCACTTCTCTCCCCCCAAATTTGGTACGGTCATAGGTAAAAAATGTAATGCTTTGAATAAATTGAACTTGCTGTAAAAGTTTGTTACAGACTGGTCAATTGGTTGTTGAGTCTATTCAGGTATTTAGACTTCAGATAAAGCGATTTGATACGCTCAAGTGTTAATTTTTTGTCTTTTTTAACAATATAATCCTGTTGGAGCCGGAATTTAACTTCAAGTAAAGATTTATTGATCTGATTGATCTCCTCTTTTATTGCACTGACAGCCTCAGGATTGGGGTCCATCTGTATGTCCATGAGGCGCTCATTGATATCCATCATCTCCATCAAGAAGTCTTGAGGGATGGCGTCATTATCATTTAGCGCTACATCATGCAGTTCTAAGATGTATGCAGTTAAAAGGTTTTTGTTCTTGAGCGTCTTATAGGCTTCATTATTGAGTACAGACATCTTGAGCGCATCTTCTTGAGCGCCCTCACCATCCAGTGTGTGAAAGTCTGGATGATATTTTTTACTCAGCTCTAAAAATTTCCTCTTGAGCAGTGCCTGATCAACGTCAAATGACTGAGGGATGTCGTATAATTCAAAATAATTCATACTTGTAACCGCTAGAAGAGTCTGGATAAATCTATCCAAAAAATCGTCACCATCAGGCTTATGATGAGGATGAATCCTACGAGGGTGGCATATTCTACGACTCGGTCACTGGCTTTGCGACCTGTGATCAGCTCCCACAGCAAGAAAATGACATGACCGCCATCAAGACCTGGGATAGGGAGGAGGTTCATAAATGCCAGTATGATCGATAACGATGCTGTGAGATTCCAAAACCTATACCAGTCCCATACCGGCCCGAACATGCCAGCTATTGCCACAGGGCCTCCTACAGAGTCACGCACATTGAGCTTGCCTCTGTACATCTGCCCAAAAGCCTTCAGTTGATTGCCCAAGAAGCCAAAGCTTCTATCATAACCCGCCACGAAGGCTTCTCCTAAGGTATATTGGGTTCTTTCGGCTTCAAAATATTTGCCCCAGCTGTATGGGTTGAAGCCTAACTTTCCATTTTCATTAAAGGTCAACTGTATGGATAGTGTGTCGCTACCTCTGA
The DNA here is from genome assembly GCA_964548935.1 of uncultured Saprospiraceae bacterium. Taxonomy (GTDB): domain Bacteria; phylum Bacteroidota; class Bacteroidia; order Chitinophagales; family Saprospiraceae; genus GYS-P2D. The sequence goes on along the minus strand of CAZJTO010000080.1, from coordinate 3,169 downwards.
GGATGATACCTTCTGCTTGAGAGTTCTTGAGATCGGCGACCACTCTATTAAATTGATCATAGAAAAACACATCTTCACCATTAATTGATAAAATTTGATCTTCCACCTGTAATCCCGCCTGAGCGGCAGGCATGCCTTCCGACAAGCGCGCAATGACGACAGGCATACGAGGCGTATAGACGAGTTTGTCTTTGTTGTCATAGGTGGCGAGAGATTTAGCCACGTCATCAGATATATCTAAGCTTAGTAGTGCTCCTGATCGCTCTACTTGTATAGTCCTGGCTTCATTGATTACGATCTCCTGGGAGAGATCGTTAGGGTAGAGTTTTTCGATCTTGATATCGCCTACGGAGATCAGCTTGTCACCATCTTCAAGGCCAAGGCTGTGACCTAATTCCTCTACGGCGATACCATATGTGGCATTTTCAGCTGGGAGGTATATATCACCCCACTTGATAAACATGCATGAAAAAATCAGTATGCCTAGGATGAAATTAACCGTGACGCCGCCTAACATGATGATGAGTCTTTGCCAAGCAGGCTTAGCTCTGAATTCCCAATCCTGAACAGGGCCTGCCATCTGCTCTTTGTCAAAACTCTCATCGATCATTCCGGCGATCTTGACATACCCGCCAAATGGCAACCATCCGATACCATATTCGGTTTCGCCTTTTTTGTACTTGAACAATGAGAAGCCAGGATCAAAAAACAAATAGAACTTCTCGACCTTAGTCTTAAACCACTTCGCAGGGAAGAAGTGTCCACACTCATGCAAGATGACCAATATCGAAAGACTTAAAAAAAACTGCCCCAATGTGATCAATGTACCCATGCTAATCTCGCTTGACTTGGTATAAGAGTGTGGCTATCTCGTGTAGAATAATCCTCGTTTAAAATAGCGCGGTTATAAAAGTCGTCAAAGGTAATTTAAACTCCTTAAACTTGCAGTTGGTTCCAATACCTCACCGAGTGCAGTTATTTTACAGTAATGACATTAGCGATGACCAGATTATACTTAATGATCAGGAGGCTATCCATTGTGCTAAGGTTCTCAGAAAATCCGTGGGTGACCAACTCAACATATTAGATGGTGCAGGTAGGCGATATACGGCGATAATTACTGACCTTAAGAAAACCAAAGTGACGATGTCGGACGTACTCCTTGTCGAAGAATCTCAGGATGATCGAACAAAGCCGAGTATAGCGGTAGGTTTGCTAAAAAATGGTACACGTATGGAATGGCTGATCGAAAAGGCCGTTGAAATAGGTGTGAATGAGATCACATTGTTAAACTGTAAGAGATCTGAGCGCTCTAAGGTAAATATGGACCGCCTAAGAAAAATAGCGCTCAGTGCCCTCAAGCAATCTAAACAACTGTGGTTACCCAAACTTACTGGCCCGATCAAGATGGGCCAGTATCTCGAGTCTGTCACAGGATCGGAATGTGTGATTGCGCACTATGCGCCGGATCATGTAGATTTGTATACCATAAGTGCGGATCAATCGAAGACCATAATTATTGGTCCCGAAGGAGACTTCACTGAGGATGAATTGGGTCAAGCACTGGATGCGGGATGTACACCGGTTAACTTGGGATCATCTCGATTGAGAACAGAGACCGCAGGTTTAGTCGCATTGACGATGATGAACAATAAAATGAGTGTTTCTAACATTGATAAGATATGAGAGTATTAGCTAGTATAGTCTTAGTAATCAGCCTACTATTTGCTGGACATAGAGATGCAGATGAATTGCAGTTGGCCTTATTGAAGTACAGTGGAGGTGGTGACTGGTATTCTAACCCTACAGCGCTGACTAATCTGGCTGCCTTCTGTAATGAAAAGCTCAATACCAATTTTAATCTTGACTATGCTACCGTCGAAGTAGGATCTCCTGAGATATACAACTACCCTTGGGTTCACATGACGGGACACGGCAACGTGGTATTTACGGACTTAGATGCGGAGAATCTGCGCAATTATTTAATTGCTGGCGGCTTTCTGCATATCGACGATAACTATGGTATGGACCCATATGTCCGACCCGCTATGAAAAAAGTATTTCCAGAATTGGATTTTGTAGAGTTGCCTTTTGATCATGCGGTATACACTAACAAGTATGTATTTAACTCGGGACCACCAAAGATCCATGAGCATGACAAGCAGCCGGCTCAAGGCTTTGGTCTGATTTGGGAGGGTAGAGTAGTGTGTTTCTATACTTTTGAGTCCGATATAGGTGACGGATGGGAGGATCAAGAAGTACATAACGACAGCCCAGCCAATCGATTGAAGTCATTGCAAATGGGTGCTAATATGGTTAAATACGCTTTTAGTTTTTAGAAGACACTGAGCTTAGTCAGCCAGTACGCTCACACCACGCCGGATATACTTCTTGATATTGAGCCAGAAAGCTATTATCAAATAGATAAATAACGGAGACCCTAGTGTCACGAAAGTCAAATAGATAAAGTGCAGACGCACGAGGGAACTCTTTAAGCCCATTTTATCTCCGAGATATTGGCATACACCAAATCCGCAGTATTCTAACAATCCTTTTAATCTATCTACCATGTATCCAGATTACATACTGAGTGACAGTATGATTATGGGCTTGAAGATATGAAGAATAAGGCTAAGTCTGGAGCAAACAGAACAAAAGACCAATTATGGCAAATATTATAACGGCAATTGATAGGAGTGTGTCTTGATTGAGAGCAGAGTACATAGATGGAGCAACAGAATACTCCTTGTTGGGTTCTAAATTCATCGGTTTCATCTTAAGGTTAGCTAAGGTAAAAAATAAATAATATTGGTAGTTTATACTTTCGTATTTTTTTTAATATTTGATCATTCTCCTGCATCATTGAGAATATTTCCTTTCTTTTGATGGTTCAAACACAAACAATGGGACAAGAAAAGAACAAAAAGCAGAATCAGTTAAATATTGAGTTGACAGAGGAGATGTCAGAAGGGGTATATTCTAATCTTGCGATTATTTCGCACTCGCACTCCGAGTTCGTTTTTGACTTTGTGAGAATGCTCCCGAATGTCCCTAAAGCTAAGGTCAAGAGCAGAGTGATCATGACTCCTGAACATGCCAAGCGTTTTCTCAAGGCACTTCATGATAATCTGCAGAAGTATGAGAAGCTCCACGGCACCGTGAAGGAGAA
>CAZJTO010000079.1:0-9775 GCA_964548935.1 uncultured Saprospiraceae bacterium | reverse complement strand
CCATGAGGATCACATCACTGGCCTTTAATCCTCCGTTTACATCGTAAGAAATCTGTTCTTCACTTCTAACCGCACCAGCGATAGAGATATACTGATCATCGGTAAAGCGTGCTTTGGGCCATATTGTGATCTCGTCTTTATCCTTCAACTCTATATCAACAAGAGGATTAGAACTGGTTAATACATCATCGAGATTGAGAGGAACCATACTGATCTGTCCATCAGAATTGATTCTGCGCAAAAAAGCAAAATCAGTCTTAGAAGAAATCTTGAGTTGTCCTTGGCTGAGGAGATCAGATAATCTCATATTGGGTAGTCTCTCATATACTCCAGGATGTCTAACATCACCGACAATGCTTACAAAATTTTCTAATTCTATAGAGATAGAATCTATGGTAATCACGTCACCTTGCAGTAATTCATAATTTGATCTCGACTTAATCAATGACGCATAGGGAATACTTTTGACCACCCGACGTCCATCCTCATATCTTAGAACCCGCATTGAAGTGGTATAGGCCACTTGATTAAGTCCGCCACCATACTTGATTAAATCAACGATACCTTCTCCATCGAGGAGTTCATAAGTATCCGGCCTATTAATGGCCCCTTCTACCACTACGGCTGCATTATACGATGGGACGTGTATTAGATCGCCATCTTCTAAAAAATACCCTCCTACAGAGCCGGGATTGGCAAGCAATTCGTATAAATCAAATAATGACTCAGAGCCATCCTTCTTAATCAGCTTAATAGCTCTTACAGAAGCTAAATCTGTCAGTCCACCTGCTTCTCCTAAGATATTGATGATTCCATTGATGGCAGGGACAGTATAGCTGCCCGAGCGAGCTACCTCTCCAAAAACCTGAACAGTCACACTCCTTACTGAACTAACATTGACACTAAACTCGCCATCATTAAATCGATACTGACTTCTATAATTTTTCTTTAGTTTATCTCTGACCTGAGCAATTGTTAAGCCCCGAACGTTGACCTTCACCCTACCGTCTCTAATCATGACGCTTCCGTCCGGCAATACCTCATGCAACACATCTAATTGATTGTTGATACTAAAAACAGAAACAGAGATTACATCTCCTGTGCCAACCTTATAATAACTGGGTGGATTGTATCCCGTCTCCGGGATCTGCGTTAGTGTGCCTTGATTTACAATCTGCTGACCATATATTGCATATTCTACAATTTCTATTGTGTCCTCGACAAGCTCCAAACCTTCAAGGCTATCGAGTTGTATCTCTTCTATTCCTAAGGTATCGAGTGAATCTAAAGAATTAATAAATAAGTCACCGTTGAGCTCTTGACTATACTCTATTTGTTCTATTGCTCGCTGGAGTTCGCCTAGCTCGGATGGTGATAAATTTTGTAAATCGTTAATATCAATTCCTCTTTCGGCGAGTAATGCCTCTAACTCTTCATATGATACGCCCCTACTCTCCAACTCGGACTGTAATTGAATATCATAAGGCGTAATCTGGGCCAACAGATTAAGACTTAGCAAAAAACAAATTATTGAAATAAGTACTCTTAACACTCTTCTTTAATGACTGTATTGTGTTTTGTAGTAATCCTTATAAGCTCCGCTAGTAACATTGCTCATCCATTCATGTTGATCCCAATACCAATCTATTGTTGCCCTCATTCCTTCTTCCACCGTTACAGATGGTTTCCAACCTAAAGAAGAAGTCAACTTTGTGTTATCAATTGCATAGCGATGATCGTGTCCCGGCCTGTCCTTCACAAACGTGATTAGTTTTCGAGATATTCCTTTAGTTTGTTGCATTTTATCATCCATCAGATCACATAGCAAATGGACCAGTTCTATGTTTTGTAATTCATTATTCCCTCCGACGTTATACGTCTCATTACGCACCCCATTATGAAAGATTGTGTCTATTGCTGTAGCATGATCGATCACATACAACCAATCTCTGATATTAGTACCATCACCATATACTGGAAGCGGCTTACTATTTCTAATATTGTTAAGCATAAGAGGAATCAATTTCTCTGGAAATTGATTTGGCCCATAGTTGTTAGAACAATTAGAAATCTTAGTCTGTAGTCCATATGTATTTGCATAGGCTCTGACAAAATGATCTGAGCTTGCCTTAGAGGCTGAGTATGGCGATTGAGGATCGTAAGACGTGGTTTCATAAAAGTATCCCTCAGCACCTAAGCTTCCATATACCTCATCTGTTGATACGTGATAAAACACATGATTATCATATGATCCTTGCCAATGAGACTTGGCAGAATTCAAGAGATTTGCTGTACCAAGAATATTGGTCTTCAGAAACGCCAAAGGATCGGTTATAGATCTATCCACATGAGACTCTGCCGCTAAATGGATAACATCGGTGATCTGGTAGTCTCTGAATACATTTTCGACACCCTCTTCATTAAGTATATCTTCGTTGACAAATAAGTAATTTTCCTTATTCTCAACATCTGTGAGGTTTTCTAAATTACCTGCATAGGTAAGCGCATCAAAATTGATAATTCTATAGTTAGGATATTTGTTTACAAACAATCTCACGCAGTGCGATCCAATGAACCCAGCTCCTCCAGTAATCAAAACAGTCTTATCATATCCCATGTTGATTTTTTTTTGCTGCAATTTACTCTATTTACTTTTATCTGAGAAAAGTGTGAAGCCACATGAATGTTAATAACTTCACAATCTATATTGCAGCAAGAGAGCAACTTATATATTGAAATCAAAGATAATTTATACCGTCAGTAGTTGGATCATCAGCAGTATAAGTGGTATCCTTAACATCATCCCAATCCAGTCGTTGACAAAGGACTGGCTAAATTTGAGACAAACCCCTGTAACACAAGGTGTAAGCCCTCAGGCTGATCAGTTGAACATCTTATTCATCTGCTCCTCTCTAGGTGAATATGAAAGTATTGAGCCTATCATATCAGCTATAAAAACGGTGAGTAATATTCACCTGAGTTTCTTCTCTGAAAGCGGATATCGAATGTTGAAAAAAGAAACCCATGTCTGGTCGACGCTCAGCTATACACCACTAGATCGGCGAGTACAAGTCCAAAAATACCTTGATGAGATCAATCCTGATCGCATCGTAATTGCACATAATTTCATGTGGCCTCAACTATTACAAGCCATTATAGATCGAGGTATCAAGATGTATCTGATAGAACATAGCATTGACACCTCAAAGCGTATAAAAATCATGTGGGCAAGTCTCTGGAAGGACGCCTATCAGCATGCCTCATTGATCACAAGCTCTGATCAAGAGACCGTTGACTATTTCGCTAACCAAAAAGGCCTGACACATATTATGAGGACCGAGTCCCTGCGTTATCTGTCCACACTTAACTATCATGAGAGTAATTGGACAAATGAGCTGATTGAACAATTCTGTGCCAGGCGTCCTACCCTGATTTTAGGAAGTGTTCATCTCGAGGATATCCGAGTTTTCGCTGCTATATATGAGGAGTTGGTCAGCTCTTATCAGTTGCTAATAGTCCCTCACCATATCAATGATGAAACTATTCATTCATTAAAAAGTCATTTCAAAGAGGGTATGACTTATTCGCATCTAACGGAGCTCAGCGATGATCCCATACTCATCATCGATCAAATCGGGATGCTGAAATATCTATATCGTTATGCAACTGTTGCTTATATCGGAGGTGGATTTGGTCGTGGCATCCACAGTGCTCAAGAAGCAGTGCCATATGGTATACCTATCCTATTCGGACCTAAATACCAGAAGTTCGCCTATGCTAAACAGTTGATTAAGGACGGCAGGGCGCAGAAGATCAGGAACTCCGATGAACTACTAACTGAGCTTAATGCTCTGAAATCTTCGGATAAATCATCTTACACCAGTCCGATTGATAGAGTCAAACTCGAACAAGACGTGGCCTATATCGCTCATGCGATCATAAACTAAGATAACTTAGCCAGAGACTCTCCTAATATTCTTACCCTCTCCTGACCATCGGCCAGTTTTTTACGCTCGTTGTTAACAACTGCCTCTGGAGCGTTTTGTACGAAGCGCTCATTGCTCAACTTCTTCTCTACAGATTGTACGAATCCTTTGGCATAGTCTAATTCGGACTGCAATCTTTTACGCTCTTCCTCAACATTGATTTCTACTTCAAACTGCAAGAAGTATTTCTCGTTATCAGACATGAACGAAGATCCATTGGACGGCAACTCATCTAAGATTTCAAATCCATCAACAAAGGCCATCTTTTGAACGAGGCTGATCAGATCTGGCTTAGTCAAGAAGTTTTGATTTGCTTGCTCAACATAAAGGCTCAATAGCTCTTTAGGCTTGAGTTGATTAGCATTACGAGTATCACGAACCTTAGAAACTAATCGCTTGAGTACTTCAAACTCATCTAACAAGACTGAGTCTACTACCCCAGCAGATGGAAAACTTGCTACGATGCAATCATCACCATCCTGTCTGTCCGATAAATTATGATAGATCTCTTCTGTCACGAATGGCATCAATGGATGTAGTGTTATACATATGCGCTCGTATATCGATAGTATTGCTGCGAGAGTATCAGGATCGATCGGACTACCATAGTCAGGCTTGATCATCTCCAAAAACCATGAACAGAAGTCATTCCATATAAAGGAATATAACTTCATGGTCATATCAGAGAGCTTGTAGCTAGCATAATCAGAATCTATATCAGATATGGTCGCATCAAGTTTATCATTGATCCATTTTATGGCAAGTTCATTGGCCTTAGGTATGGATATACTTGCATCAACTTCCCATCCTTTGATTAGGCGCAAGGCATTCCAGAGCTTATTACAGAAGTTTCGTCCTTGCTCGCAGAGCTTCTCATCAAAGAGTAAATCACCACCAGCTGGAGAACTTGACAATACGCCAAACCTGACGCCATCAGCGCCAAAATCGGCAATGAGTTTGAGGGCATCAGGACTATTACCTAGAGATTTACTCATCTTTCGGCGTTGTTGGTCTCTAACCATGCCTGTGAAGTACACCTCTTTATAGGGCATCTCTCCCTGCCATTCGTAGCCTGACATGATCATTCGGGCCACCCAGAGAAAGATGATATCCCAACCTGTCACTAAGATCGAAGTAGGATAGTAATAGTCCAGTTCCTTAGAGCCAAAACCTCCAAAGCACGAGATCGGCCACAACCAAGAACTAAACCATGTATCTAACACATCTTCCTCTTGCTTTAGATCGTCTGCCGTGATATGGCTACCCAGTTTTTCTTTTGCCAATTGCAGTGCTTCATCTGCCGTCTTAGCAACGATTACCTCTTCTCCTATGTAATAGGCCGGTATGCGATGTCCCCACCAGAGCTGCCGGCTGATACACCAGTCTCGGATATTCTCCATCCAGTGTCGATAGGTATTTTTCTGTCGTTCGGGATGAAACTTGATGTCATCAGTCATGACGGCCGTCAGCGCTGGCTCTGCTAAAGACTTCATATCCACGTACCACTGTAAGGATAATCGTGGCTCCACAACAGCATCGGTGCGCTCTGATCGACCGACGCTATGGGTATAGTCTTCTATCTTGTCGATATAACCTTCTGCCTTGAGTTGTTTGATTACTTTCTTACGGGCGACGACACGATCATCACCTATATATACTTGGGCGGCCTCACTCAAGGTGCCATCAGCGTTGAGCACATCAATAGTCTCCAGGTTATGTCGCTTGCCGATCTCATAGTCATTGGGATCATGCGCTGGTGTAATCTTAAGGGCACCTGTTCCAAACTCTCGATCGACATAGTCATCGAAGATGATCGGTACTACCCTATTGATGATCGGCACAATGACATTTTTGCCTTTGTATTGAGCATAGCGCTCGTCTTCGGGATGCACCGCAACAGCAGTATCTCCCATGATCGTCTCGGGTCGAGTTGTAGCAATTATGATATGATCATCGGACCCTTCTACTTGATACTTAACATGACATAGTCGAGTTGTTTCATCTCGATAGAGCACCTCCTCATTGGACAGCACAGTTTGTCCTTCTGGGTCCCAGTTGACCATCCGATAATCTCTGTATAGTTTACCGCGATTATATAAATCTACAAATGCCTGAATCACCGCTTCTGATCGGGATTCATCCATGGTAAACGCCGTTCTCTCCCAATCGCAAGATGCTCCTAATTTTCTTAACTGCTTAAGGATTATCCCGCCATATTTATCTGTCCATGCCCAGGCGTGCTCTAGGAACTCCTCTCGTGTTAGATCAGACTTCTTAATGCCTTGCTCACGGAGCATCCGGACCACCTTGGCCTCTGTGGCGATCGAGGCATGATCTGTCCCTGGTACCCAACATGCATTCTTACCGTCCAATCGAGCCTTGCGGATCAATATATCCTGTACAGTATTATTGAGCATATGTCCCATATGGAGGATACCCGTTACATTAGGCGGAGGTATTACGATACTGTATGGTTCGCGATCATCTGGCTCCGAGTGAAAATATCCGTTGTCTTCCCAATGCGTATACCACTTCTCCTCAACACTGGATGGGTCATACCTGGATGCTAAATCCTTCATCTTTATTCTTTCAATCTTGTATTGTAACTAACTCTGCCCGATAATTTCTTTACACTTCACCTAGGACACCGTTGCTGGAACCTCAACGAGATCCGACAGCTCTATCTGATTCTTCAATAAATCTTCAAATGTCTCCCGCTCTCTGATCAAATGCGCTCGACCTTTATAGACAAGTACCTCCGCAGGTCTAAAACGAGAATTATAGTTAGAGCTCATCTGATAACAATAAGCCCCTGCGTTTTTAAAGCAAAGAACGTCACCTTCTTGAATCTCATTAATCTTGCGGTTGATCCCGAATGTATCAGTCTCACAGATATATCCTACTACCGTATATATTCTACTCTTAGCTTCTGGCTTACTCACATTGATGATTTTGTGATAGGCATCATAGAACATAGGCCTGATTAAGTGATTAAGCCCTGAATCTACACCTGCAAAAACTGTAGATGTGGTTTGCTTAACCACGTTAGTTTTTACAAAGAAGTACCCGGCTTCACTTACGAGATACTTGCCTGGCTCAAACTTCAAGATGAGGTCCTTGCCGTATTCATTGCAAAATGCCTTAAAGCGCTTTGTGATCTTTTCTCCTAAGTCCTCGATGTCTGTTTCTATCCCGTCATCCTTGTAAGACACCTTGAATCCACTACCGAAATCGATATAGTTCAACTCATCAAATGACTTGGCTGCGCTAAATAATATCTCTGCGCCATTTAGGAATACTTGCGAATCAAGAATCTCAGATCCTGTATGCATGTGTAGACCCTCGACATTCATCCCTGTGGCCTTAACTATGCGCTCAACAAGAGGTAGTTGATACATCGATATCCCAAACTTAGAATCAATATGTCCGGTGGAAATTTTAGAATTCCCCCCAGCCATGATATGAGGATTGATTCTCACACATATCGGATACTCAGGATACTTCTGTCCAAATTGCTCTAAAATGCTGATGTTATCTATGTTGACTTTGACGCCAAGCTCTACGGCTTCTTCAATCTCCTCAAAGCTTACACAATTCGGGGTATACAATATCTCGTCTGCCGTAAATCCAGCATGTAATCCTAACTTAACCTCTTGTATAGATACGGCATCCAAGCCTGCACCTAACTGTCTGATTAATCTTAAAATATTGATGTTAGTCAATGACTTGCAGGCATAGTTGATCTTGAGTTTGACCCCGCTGAACGCCTCCACCAAACGTTTGTATTGACGCTCGATGATATCGTAATCATATACATAGAGTGGGCAGCCATACTGCTCCACTACTTCGAGGGCATCTAACTCGCCACTAAACCTGTAAGAACCGTTAACTATCTGCATGATTAAATATTAGTTTGCAAAAATACAATGTTCTGTATCCTATGATATTATTAATTCGGTAAATCAATGATCATCTAAAAATTGAAGGAAGCAGTCTATCACTATCTGGAATTATTCAAGAAAAGGCCAGTAAGATTATTAAGGCTATGCGGCTAGATAGATCAGGCAGGCTTAGTACTGAAGCTGTTATGGTTCTTCGACCCCTTCGACTAGGATATTGTCATATTTACCAGAGGCTATGACCTTATAGAGGGCTTTCATTGTGATATCGGGACCTTTGGAGGCGGCCAGATTAACCACCCAAGCGGGAAGCGCCCCACCTGGATCGATCTTGAGGAAGTACTCCATTTCTAACCACCCATCACCAATAGGTGTCAGAATGTAATAAGAATCAAATACGGGGATTCGTACAAGGCTTTTCTCTTTAGGTATAAGATCCGGTGTAGCATGGGACCTTGTGGTAACGACTTTGGTCTCAGTGTCTTGAGTACGCTCATAATAGACTACAAGATCTCGATCCGTCACTGGAAATGGCATGTCTGTGCTCAGGTAGAAATGATACTTCCCCACCCCCAACTGATCTATTTCATAGGCGTCCAGCGTACGCAATACCCACTTCTCTTGATACTCGATATCTTCAAGTGCCATGACTATCGCGGATAGCGATGATTGGATACGACCTTTGACTTTAATTTCTTTAAACTTAGACTGGTGTAGCTTTCTACCATAGATGGTATACTGTTCTTTTTCTTTAAGGATATCCCAGTCATCCTCACTAGAAACTGAGGTCTGTGCCTTGCAACAGGTTGCCATAATTATGAGAACAACAAGCGAGACTAAAGCAGCCGATATATGATGCTTATATTTCAAGATTTTATATCAAGTTATAGGTATGATACAAGAATAAGACTTGATCTAAACTAAATAAGTTGAGTCTTCACAATTATTTAATAGTCACTACTTAGGACGTTGGCCTCGATTTACCAGTAACCTTCTCATAAACCATCCACGGATCCATGTCAGGATCAGGCGTCAAGCCTTGACCAATTCGATGCAATTGAAACATATACCATGGAGTAACCAGCATACCAGACATATCGATCTTATCCACACCCGTGCGCACAACAGGACTCATACAATCCATGCGAGACCCGGCGATCAACTCTTTGGCCAGATAGGGATACATACAGAAGGGGCGACCTAAACCAATGATATCTACAGCCTTACTGTCGAGGGCTCCCTTCATAACTTTGAGTGTTCTAAATCCCCCCGTCAACATTAATGGCGTTGTCACCAGTTCTCTGACTTTAGCAATAAATTCTATGAAGTATGCTTCTCTTTGTTTTGTACTCTCTTTTTGCATGGTGCCTACCATAGCTGCACGCTCATAAGTACCTCCCGAAACTTCGATCAAGTCCATCTTCTCAGCATCGAGCATCTTAATCACCTCCATGGATTCTTCTTCTGTAAACGCTCCTCGTTGAAAGTCTGCCGAATTAATCTTGATCCCAACGGGAAAGTCGTCGCCGACCTTCTTTCTAATGTTCCGATAGATCTCAAGGGCAAAGCGAGCTCGGTTCTCAAGGCTACCACCCCACTGATCAGTTCGCTTATTGGTCAATCCCGATAAAAACTGGCTGACTAAGTAACCATGAGCACCATGTATCTGTACTCCACTCATGCCAGCTTCCTTAGCCACAAGAGCACTGTTGCCATACCGATCTATGACATCCCATATATCCTGTTCGCTCAACGGAGTAGGTCGGATGTATACGCTACTCGGCATAGCTACATCTGACGCACTCACTGGTGCAGCATCTAGATATTTAGGTGCCTGTCGACCTGGATGATTAATCTGCATCCAGAGCTGTGATCCGTGCGCCTGAGCAC
>CAZJTO010000078.1:0-9832 GCA_964548935.1 uncultured Saprospiraceae bacterium | reverse complement strand
GTAGTTGCAAGAGACAGTCCAATGTAATTAACCATTACCGGGTAGGACTTGTGAGTTCGATCCACGAGTACGGCAGTCTGTAATTTCTTGACCAGGGTGTTAATGAATGGTAGACAGGCATAAAATAAGGTTCTTCCTGTGTTGGCGACGTCATCAATGACTATTGCAACCTTATCCTTGATGACTTCATCTGCGAGATTGATACTTACTCCATTTTTCGTAGGTAGAGCAGGATTAAGATTAATTTGGGCAAGGGTAAACTTGATATCAGATACCTTAGCCTTGTTTAGTTCAGCTTTTAAGAGCTTGGCACAAGCATAGCCATTGTTGTTGACACCAGCTAATATGATCTCCGATTCAGAACTATTTTGTTCAATAATTTCAAAAGCAAGTCTTCTCAGCTTTTGTTTGATTTGTTTATCATTGAGTATAATCATATGATTATTTTGTCTATCATGAGTTGAAGTGTGTATCTCTGCACCTAAACATATGTATACTACAAAGTTATCATTTAAGAATTTTAAACAATCGCCTTTATAATGAGCATTTCTCAGATCCTATTTATACTCCTTAGTGCGGTAGTCTTTTTTGTAGCATACCGACAATTTAGCCGGGTGTATCGCAATATACGATTGGGTAAAGATGAAGATATAAGCGGTGATAGTGGCTGGCGATTAAAAAACGTGCTACTCGTGGCTTTTGGTCAGAAGAAGATGTTCAAACGATTTATCCCAGCGATACTTCATCTCTTCATCTATGTGGCTTTTTTGATGACGCAGATAGAACTGATAGAGATATTTATTGATGGTTTTGGAGGAGTACATCGCTTTTTCGCGGATAAGCTTGGTGTGCTGTATACCGTAATTGTTGGATTTATCGAGATTCTGTCCTTATTGGCATTCGTTTCTACCGTCATCTTTTTGTGGCGTCGCAATATCCTCAAGGTACCACGATTTATAAAACCTGAGATGAACGGATGGCCCAAGCTGGATGGCAATCTGATTCTCTATGGAGAGATATTACTGCTAATCGGGATCTTCAGTATGAATGGTGCTGACGTGCTATTGCAGAAGATTGATGCGGCACATTTCCCAGATACAGGTACACTGCCCGTAAGTAGCTGGTTAGGGCCAGCGCTTTTTGGAGGATTGTCTGAAGGAGCTCTTCACGTCGTTGAGCGATTTGGGTGGTGGCTGCATATTCTGGTTGTATTTGGTTTTATCATTTACCTCCCATATTCTAAGCACCTACATATCTTCTTAGCTTTCCCTAATGTCTATTTTTCCAAGAACCAATCTCGAGGGGAAATGAATAATATGCCCGAGATTATGAATGAGGTTAAGTCGATGATGGGATTGATAGAGGAATCTGATGCAGGCGATATGAGTGAAGATATACCAGAATTTGGCTCAAGGGATGTAATGGACTTGAGTTGGAAGAATATATTGGAGTCCTACACCTGTACGGAGTGTGGACGATGTACATCCGTATGTCCAGCCAACTTAACCGGTAAAAAGCTGTCTCCTCGTAAAATCATGATGGACATCAGAGATCGCGCCGAAGAAGTCGGTAAAAAAATAGAATCGGGTAATACCGAATACATCAATGCAGAAAAAGGAGGAGAGGTATTAACGAAGGCTAATTTTGATGATGGCTTATCTCTATTTGACAAGATCACTCAGGAAGAATTATTTGCTTGTACTTCGTGCAATGCCTGTGTTGAGGCTTGCCCTGTGATGATTAATCCTCTTGAGCCGATCCTCGAGATGCGACGATATGAGATATTGACTAATTCAGCGGGGCCGTCGGATTGGTTACCTATGTTTAATAGTATGGAGAGTGGTGGTGCCGTATGGCAACTACCAGATGCACGTGATGCATGGACTGCTGATATTACAGAATCATAACCCCAATATTTTTTAAAAGAAGAATCTATGAAAGTAAGAACGATAGCCGAATATGTTGCTTCAGGAGAGAAACCTGAGATCCTGTTTTGGGTGGGTTGTGCAGGAAGCTTTGATGCACGAGCTAAGAAAGTATCAGTAGCCTTTGCCAAAATACTCTCATCCGTAGGGCTCAGCTTTGCAATACTGGGCAATGAAGAGAGCTGTACGGGAGACCCTGCTCGACGTGCCGGAAATGAGTTCATTTTTCAGATGACCGCTATACAGAATATCGAAACACTCAATAGTTACGAGGTGCAGAAGATCGTAACAGCCTGCCCACATTGTTTTAATACCCTCAAGAATGAATATCCTAAGTTGGGTGGCAACTATGAAGTATTACACCATACACAGCTGATACAAAGCCTTATCAATGAAGGCAAACTGAAAATTGAAGGAGGAGCATTCGCTGGTAAGAGAGTTACGTACCATGATAGCTGCTATCTCGGCCGTGTAAACGGTGAGTATGAGGCTCCTCGAGCCATCCTGAATGAGTTGGATGCAAACTTTATCGAGATGGATCGCAAACGCCAGAATGGATTGTGCTGTGGTGCAGGTGGCGCTCAGATGTTTAAAGAAGATGAGCCTGGGGATAAGCGTATCAACATGGAACGTGCGGAGGAAGCACTATCCAAAAATCCTGATATTATTGCCGCTAACTGCCCATTCTGTATAACGATGCTTATGGATGGTATCAAGGCAAAAGAAAAGCAAGAAGAAGTCATGGTATATGACATTTCAGAACTGATAGTACAGTCCAATGGTCTCTAGTTATACTATAGAACAAATACCAGTCGAGTTACAGATGATGTCGGATTCGGCACGTGTCTGGATATTTCAATCTGAGACGGAGTTAAGCGACAAAGATGTATTCTTGGCAACAGAGCAGATCAGAGGGTTTTTGGAGCAGTGGACTGCACACAATAGACAGTTAGATGCACATGGAGCGGTGTTCTACAATAGGTTTATAGTTATCGTCTTAGACGAAGAACAGTCCCATAATGCATCAGGATGTTCTATCGATAGTCTGACACGATATATTCAAAATGTAGGGGATCAACTAGATGCCAATGTCATGGATCGTCAGCATTTCTTTTTTCTTAGCGGCAACCAAGTTATTGGTGTCAATATGAACGATGTATCTCAATACTATCAGTCAGGGAAGGTGACAGAGGACTCATTAGTCTTTAACAATCTGATTAAGACTAAAGGAGAGTTGTTTTCTAAATGGTTGGTTCCTATCAAGAATAGTTGGCAGTGGAGGTTTGTGAATTGACCTTACCCCATTACCCAAACTCCTGATAGATTCGCTCGATCTCGGATTGCTCAATATTTACTCCTATTTCGAATAGTGACTTGGCTTCACTGAGGCTCAACGAATTAAAGAGCTCATAGCTACCAGAGATGATGTCGAGACCGATTTGAAAAGCGTTGATTTCTGCATCTGTATACACCTTATTCTTTTTCATATTCCTAATCAGCTGGGTTAGCAATTCTATAATCTTAACGACCAGTTTTTTATCCTGTATGATTTCAAAGAGTGACTTGGATTCATTGATAAAACCCATGACATCAGACTTGGGTAGTGCGGCAATTAAGCTCTTGAGATCATCCTCAGATATGGGCAATTGTACACTTCTATTTTTAGCCTTTTTAGCAATTCGACCTTCAAATCGATTAGCCTTCCTAAATGATCGAAGGGCCTTGATCGCAGCATTCAATATTTTGGGCAGGTGTCTGCCAAACTTGAAGATGATGCGACTAGAATCCACTAAGATAGATAACAGGGATTTAGGATTTTTGATATGGCGATCCAGACTATCGAACGCCTGATCAAGTTCTTTGCGTTTCTCAAGAGGAGGATAAATATAGTCGAGAAAAAAATTCCGAAAGAGCTCAACTCTGTCAGGGCCAAAAGACTTAGGTATGTCGTATTTCGCTGATAAATAGTCGTACTGATATCTCTCGCTAATCAAGGTGCGATATGCTTCAATGACACCTGCAGATATGTCTTCATGAGTATGCGGCATTACCAAGAGTCTATGGTTCTATTAGTGTTGGGCGAGAACTGATGCTTGGAGATTGCAGAACTGATCCACTTACGAGTATCAGCCGGGTCTATAACTTCATCAAATTCGAACATGCCCGCTGCATGGATTGCTTTACCCCGCTCATAAGCACGATCCACCAGCTTATCAAATAAAGCCTCCCGGTCTTCATCTGTTTCGGTAGCGTCTAACTCTTTTTTATAGCCAAGTTTTACGGCACCCTCCAGGCCCATAGCTCCAAATTCTGCACTTGGCCAAGCTAAAGACAATAGCGGCTCATGGGTACTGCCGCCACACATAGCCATGGCACCCAGACCGTAAGCTTTACGCAAGAATATGGTGATGATCGGCACCTGGAGTGAGGCACCCGTGATATAGAGTCTCGACGATCGTCGCACGAGCCCTTCTAACTCTGTATCAGGACCTACCATAAATCCTGGGGCATCACACAAGGATATAATGGGCAAGCCGAAGGCATCACACAGCTGAAGAAATCGAGAAGCTTTATCAGCGGCTATGCTATCCACCGCACCACCGAGATGCCTGGTGCTATTAGCAATCAACCCATAAGACACACCTTCAATACGGCAGAGTCCAGTAACCATATTCTTACCATAGCCGCCACGCAACTCCAAGAAGGAATCCGTATCGACGAGCGTTCTAATCACTTTCATCACATCATAGGCGAACTTGCGATTTTCCGGGATGACGTCACGCAGTGCTTCTTGATCAGCACACTTCCAATCACTGATCGAGCCTTGGAAGTAAGAGAGGTACTTCTTAGCGATATGTGTGGCTTCGGCCTCATCCTCTACAAGGATATCTATTACTCCATTTTTATAGAGATCAGCGGCCTTGCCGATGTCTTTAGGATGGTAGACGCCTAAACCACCACCCTCGATCATAGCAGGGCCTCCCATCCCCATGTTACTTTCTTTCGTAGCAATGATGACATCTGAGCATCCAGCGATAGAGGCATTGCCAGCAAAGCAATAACCTGATACTATGGCAATGCGGGGCACCTTGCCACTCAATCGGGCATACTCCACAAACGTCGGTATATGTAATCCTCCAATAGTGATCAGATCATAGTCGACATCGCCTGGTCTTCCTCCGCCTCCCTCTACATAAAATATAATAGGTCTTGCAGTGTCTTTGGCGATTTCGATAATGCGGTCAGTTTTGCGATGATTGAGGGCACCTTGAGTACCCGCCAAGACTGTATAGTCATAGGAGAGGATACAACATGCAGCGTGCTCATCGTCAAATAGCTCTTGATTGATCGTACCAATACCACATACTAATCCATCAGCAGGTGTATTGGATATAAGGTCGTCAAGTTCTCTGCGTGAACGCTGTGCTGCTATGGTTAGGCTGCCAATCTCAAGGAAACTACCCGCATCACATAGATCATCGATATTGGTTCTTGCTGTACGTTGATTTTTAGCTGTACGTTTAGCTACCGCTTTTGGACGATTGTCATCCATCAAGTACTTTCTACGTTCTAAAAAGTCTTGATAGTCCTTACGTAGATTTGATTTGTCTGTCATAGCATACAACCGTTGTGAGTATAAACATAAGTTGCCATCGAGCAAGACAGAGTTATTTTGGTATAAATAATTGTCTGGGCGAGAATGATTATAGGACAACAGGGTTAGATACTAATTAGCAAAATGTACTGTGCTATTGCCAATTAAGAGTAGACTAATCTGTCGCATAAGATCATAGTCTCTCATAACTTGTCGGAAATTTCAAGCTTATGTCTTTAGACCATTTTAGAGAGGAGGTTGTCGACTTTTTAGAGACCAATTGTCCTCAATCATTGCGGTCCCCAATGAAAGATGAGAAGGATGCTTATTGGGGAGGGCGCAATGCATCTTTTTCTAATGAAGATCAGGAGAAATGGTTTCATGCCATGGCGAATAAAGGCTGGACGACACCCACATGGCCCGCAAAGTATGGCGGTGGTGGACTCAGCAAACAAGAAGGAGTGATCCTGAATAAAGAAATGCAACGTCTTGGATGTAGATCTCCCTTAATGAGTTTTGGCATATGGATGCTTGGCCCAGCCTTATTGAAATTTGGGAGTGAGGCTCAGCGAGAAGAACATCTGCCGGGTATCATCAAAGGAAAGATAAGATGGTGCCAAGGATATTCTGAGCCTGGTGCAGGATCAGACTTGGCTAATCTACAGACGTCAGCGATGTCTGATGGCGATCATTACATTGTGAATGGGCAGAAAGTCTGGACCTCATATGCAGATCAAGCCGACAAAATATTCGCTCTTACGAGGACAGACAACTCCTCAAAGAAACAGATTGGTATCACATTTTTGTTGATCGATATGCTAACAGAAGGGGTATCAACAAGACCGATTAAGTTGATCAGTGGGAAGTCTCCATTTTGCGAGACGTTTTTTGATAATGTCCGAGTACCCAAGGCTAATGTGATTGGTGATGAGAATGCAGGTTGGACTGTAGCCAAGTACTTACTCACACATGAGCGAGCCAGTATTGCTGGTGCGGCTGATTCGGATGTGATGACACCTATATCGCATTACGCTAAGAAAGAGGTTGGAGTAGATAGTAAGGGTGTACTGAATGAACCGATGTTACGCAGTATGATCGCAGAGTGGGAGATGGATGCAGCAGGATTCAAGTTCACATTAGATCGATACGGTCAAGAGATGAAGGCTGGACAGCCGATAGGTGCCAAGTCATCGTTCATGAAGTATTATGCCTCTGAGCTTAACAAGTCTAAGTACGAGCTGAGACTGAAGTGCGGAGGTCGTTCCGCATTGGCTTGGGACGGAGATGAGTTCAATCAAGGTAAAGTAGGGAGACAGTTTTGCCGAACAAAAGGAAACTCTATAGAAGGAGGAACTAGTGAGATTCAATTAAACATCGTGGCTAAGCACATCTTAGGTCTACCGTCATCATAAATCGAGAAATGGCATACGTATTAACAGAAGAACAGGAGTTTTTAAAGAGCTCAGCGAAAGATTTACTCAAAGGTGCTCCAGTTGCCTTGGTCAGAGAATTGAGAGACAAAAATAGTGAGTTAGGATATTCTGATGAGCTCTGGAAAGCCATGGTTGAGATGGGGTGGCCCACAACTGCCTTATCTGAAGATTTGGGTGGCTTGGATTTTGGCTTGAAAGGACTCAATATAATAATGGAAGAGTGTGGCAGAACTCTGTCCAATTCACCATTGTTTAGTAGTCTGCTTTCTGGATTGGTTATTCAGAAGTATGGCAATCAATCGCATAAAGAGATTCTTAAGCAAAGTGTCACTAATGGTGCTCCGATCGCGGTAGCTATACAAGAAGGTGAAACCTACAACCCAAAAAGGAATACCTCGCAATTGAGTGGTGGTGCCCTTTCAGGAGAGAAGACCATGGTGGCAGATGCTCATGTAGCCAGTCACTTTATAGTTGCTTGTACAGGCGAGAGTGGAGTAGAGGTTGTGCTTGTACCTGCCGATAGCGCAGGGATCATCATAACTAAGGACTTTTATATGGATAGCCGGTATTATAGCACGGTACATTTTGATAAGGTTACCGTATCGGTAGATCAGATTCTATCCCAAGGAAAAGGCAAATCTGTAGTGAATTATACTACTAATTGTGCTTCTCTATTACTGAGTTCAGAATTGATCGGGCTGATGACAGAAGCCTTCGAACGTACCGTAGCATATATTAAGGAGCGTAGGCAGTTTGATCGAGTTATAGGCAGTTTTCAAGGATTACAGCATCGGGCTGCGGATCTGTATGGTGAGATAGAAGTTGCCAAGAGTCTTGTTCTAAGGGCGGTTGATGCATTGCAAGAAGAGGATATCATTGCTCCAGCGCTATGTAGCATGGCAAAAGCTAAGTCCTCAAAGGTTGCACAAGTGGCCACTAATGAAGGTGTTCAGATGTACGGTGGAATCGGGATGACTGATGATGAAGAGATTGGATTCTTTTTGAAACGATCAAGAGTAGCGATAGCACTGTTTGGTAATTACTCATATCATCTCAACAGATTTGCTAAGATGAGTGGTTACTAGATGATGTCGTCAAACTCATCTTCGTCATGTTCTGCATGAATACCGCTGAGCAGCTCACGCTTAATTTGCTCTTGTGCTGTAAAGATGGACTCTATTTTTTGTTGATAACCCTTTTCGGCGCTTAATGACTCAATAGTTGATGAGGGATCATCTGGTAGATCGGCAAGTTTATAGACTTGTTCGCTAGAACCATTCTCTACCTTTAGGGTATATCGATTGTTATGATAAAACATGGTGTACTT
Source organism: uncultured Saprospiraceae bacterium (assembly GCA_964548935.1). Classification (GTDB taxonomy): domain Bacteria; phylum Bacteroidota; class Bacteroidia; order Chitinophagales; family Saprospiraceae; genus GYS-P2D. Next base: position 1,552 of record CAZJTO010000078.1, on the reverse strand, counting down.
CCATGTGCGATCAGTCCATTCTTTGATGATTCTCATGTTGCATGTGTTTTGAGGATGCTACGAGTCAGAGCGTTGTAGAGTTCTGTGTCCATGTCAAGGTCTTCTAATGCAGTAAGATGTCTTTGTATCGTCAATTGATCATCTCGCATGGCAGGACCGGTTTGAAGCGTTGCTGGATCATTATCTTCGCTTATTTTTCGAATTGTTTCATAGATCAATGGCATGAGCAAACTAAAATCCACTTCTTGCTTTCTACAATAATCGAACGCAATGTGATAAAGGTGATTGACAAAGTTATTGACTACCACAGCGGGCAGATGTAGCTTAGATCGATAGTCGTCTGTACAGGTCGTAATTCGATCACTGATTTTCTCTGCTATAGAGGTGAGGAGATGCTTTGTTTTTTTGTCATTATGAGTGATTAATAAGGGCACATCCCTGAAGTCAATCGGATATTCTTTTCTCAACGTCTGCAATGGATATAGCACACCGTAATGTTCGTGTTTCCTTAGTAAATTTGAGGACTTAGTGCCAGAAGTATGTGCAACAACAGCTTGATCAGAAATGTGTAGGCGATGCAATTGAGTAGACACGCTTTCAATGGCGTCATCGTTGACACAGATCAAGTATAGATCGGCCTGTCGATTGATTTTATTGATATCATTCTGGACATGTATATCGATATCTTCCAAGTGGATTTTAGTTGAGGATCTGGCAAAAACTTCGTAAGTGATGGTGTATCTGTGCTTACTGAAGTTATAGCAATATTGCGTTGCAACATTACCGGCCCCGATTATTACAATTTCTGTCAATACTCTGGTGTATGATTGGCCCCAAGATATAAAAACAAAAAGAGCCATCGCTTAAGTACGATAGCTCTTAGATATGTTCCTTGAAAGTATTCTCGACTTACTTAGAACTTATCAATGGTTGAGGAATATATTACTAAGGGTTAACAGCACAAATATGGTAAAATTTGGCTTAAGGCGCATACGCAGTAAACGTTAAATTTTATTTTAGTAATTACTTGGCAAACTCCATTAGGGACATGCTTTTGAATGTGTAGTGGCAAAAGTAATATTCTGTCAATGGACTGAAATAAAGAGCCACTAATACTTAATATCAGTGGCCCTGATTTAGATTAGCAGATTTCTCTAAGTCAAGAAGTCTCTTAATCCATGTTGCCAAAAGCTAATTATTAAGTGTTACTATTTCAAAACGTCCATAATATTGAAAGACATATCCATACACATATTTTAGTTCACCTATTGGAAAGTGGTTTACAGTATTCTCGATTGTGCATAGATAGATGTCAATCTGCCTCTGTGAGATTCATGAATAATCGGTGTATTGTATACAAAAGGGTACAAAAAAAAGAGCCACTGAAAGTCAGTGGCTCTAAGATTTGATCGATAGGTGTTTAAATATTCAAGACCTATGGATAAAACCTAAATGGATAAATATGCTCTTTTAAAAACTACTAAGTGTTACATCTAAAAGTCGAGCGAACTTTAGTAAACCCACATATCTCATTTCGAGAAAGAACCAAAGT
>CAZJTO010000077.1:0-9893 GCA_964548935.1 uncultured Saprospiraceae bacterium | reverse complement strand
TTCGACAAATTTCAGCGAACAGACAAGGAACATTTCAAGAAGGCTATTGCTCCCAATGGCGAAAAGATACTTACCCACATCTCTAACTTCAGAACCGTCAAGAGAGCCGAAGACGCCATCTACGTCTTTCAAAAAGTCTACGAAAAAATACCGTGCAAGTTGCTGATGATTGGCGACGGCCCACAGCGTTCTAAAATGGAAAAAATCTGCCGAGAGATCGGCATATGTGGCGAGATAAGGTTCCTGGGCAAGCAAGGGGCCATCGAAGAGCTCTTGTCGATCTCAGATCTATTCCTATTACCATCGTCCAATGAAAGCTTCGGGTTAGCCGCTCTAGAAGCCATGGCCCTCGAGGTGCCCGTCATCTCTACTAATGTAGGGGGCATTCCTGAAGTGAATATTCAAGGCGAAACTGGTTATCTGAGCAAAGTTGGTGATGTCGGGGAGATGGCTGCAAATGCCATCAGCATCCTGTCGTCCCCAGAAAAACACAGCCAGTTTAGAACGCAGGCCTTAGCTAAATCCAAGGAGTTTCATGTAGATAATATCCTACCACAATATGAAGCCTTGTATAAACGAGCACTCGAGAAGGTGTCTAGCGAATCACTAAAATCTTAGTAGCAACCCCATCTGGACTGTTAAAGCTATTGCTTTGATTGCTAAACACTAGGTATACTCCTGTCTCAACAGGCTCGCCCGTTAATCCAGTGAGATCCCATGTTGCTGTTCCTCCGAGTGCCCGGGTACTCTGAACGAGATTGCCGTTGAGGTCCGTTATCCTGATTTCAGCATCTGTTGCTAATCCCTTAATCGCTACAACTCCAAAAAAGTCTGGTGTCACAGGATTAGGAAAAGCAGATATATTAGAAGCTCGATTGCGCAGGCTCCCTTCTGAAGTAGCCGTTTTAAAAGAAATCATTCCACCTCCTGTGGAGATATACATCTCTCCAGAGATAGATTCATAAGCGATGTCTTGGATGCCATCGTCAAAAAGAGGGCTGTTATCTTGGGTAAATCGTAGCAATTGCTCATCGCCGTCCTCTGACTGTACGAAAATCCCATTCTCAGTGCCGAGCCATTTTCGGTTAGCGCCATCTATCTCAATTGCCGTAATATTCTGGTCGGCCAACAGAAAAGCCGCTATGCTATCAACTTCTACAATGCGCCTGGTACCTTGACAATCATCCGATATAGCATCATTGCCACAGTCAAATATGACAGGACCTTGAGCGGTGGCGACCCACATGTCTCCAGACAAGTCCAAAGTAACTTCATTGACAGGGGCATCTATCTGGGAGTTGTTTTGATTGATAAACCGTTGGCGATCGTCGCCTCTCGATAATACATCTTCTCCGGCATCATAGATCAGCACCCCGCCATTAGCTCCGCTGATCGTACACCATAGGCTACCACCTTCATCAAAAGTGATGTTGGAAATCGTCGAGGGAGCATTTACATTAAAGTTCATCCACTCCCCCTCTGGAGTTCTGACATTAAGCGGTTGGGCTGCACCAAATACGCTGACCCACAGATTGCCGCTTTCATCAAAGGCAATTCCTGTCACACGCTCTCTAGCAAGGTCTCCTATGGATCCCTGCAAGGTGGAGTTCTCCTGAGTATAGACCATAATCTCGCTAGTTTCTCGATCTAACTCCATTAAGCCGCCCCAATAGCTGCCGACATAAATCAAATCAGAAAATGGATCTGCCTTAATTCTAAAAAAACTAAGTAAATCGTTATCCCGAATAGCTTGTGTATTAAACTCATTGAAGTTGGTCCACGATGGGCCATCCTGAATATATACGCCATTGCGGCTAAACAAGAACTGGAAGTTGTCAGAGACCCCACCATCACTAGCATGAACGATTCCATCTTCGATATCTATGTCACTTGCCGTATGAAAAAACGGCGAATTATACGTTATCCTTTCACAACCTTGCTCTACTGATGAGGCTCTCCGTATCTCTGGAAATCCATCTGCATACCACACTTGGCCACGTTCATCAACCTCCGCTCCTTCGGCGATATTTGAACATCCTGCGCCACCACGTTGTATCTGGCTGCCCTGAGCAAAAAACACTTCACCCCTAAAGTCAGGACCTTGATATCCTAATACTACAAATCCGCTAGTGGAATTGATGAAGCTCACATCAAAACTTCGTGATTCAGAACTGTGAAAGAAGTCAAAGCCTCTATCGAAATCACCACTAAAAACTTCATTGCCAATACCAACTAAAACGTCTTGACCGTCATCTTCGACAGCTATTATTTCATTTAAAGAGCCTATTCCTTGATCGTCTTCTATGATCTCCCATTGGCCAAAATCATTCAAGTTAACGCCTGTTAAAGTCACGTTGATACTATATAAGCCATCTACAGTTCCAGCATAGAGCCGCTCTCCAAGAAATGCAATGTCATTAACTCGAACATCAGTAATGGTAGTTGATCTAAATATCCCCGTACTCCCATCTAAAGAAACAATGCCAAATCCCGTTGCTAGGTAAATGGTTCCACCGGCATCGATATCTAATCCATTAACTCTCTTGTCTGATATTATACTGGTATTTAGTTTGATATTGGGGACGTTAATTATTGAGCCGTCAGATTGAACAAGGTCAATATTCGCATCATCGTATATAACGATGAGCTGATCGTTTACTTCGTCGTACTCGACTATATCGATTCCGACATCTGACAATCCTTCAACCTTAGACAAAAATGTAGGACTGCCGTCCTCCTTATCGATAATTATCAGATTCCAAAAATTGGAGTAAACAATAGAAGAGGGAGTCTGAGTGACATAATTTCCAGACTGCTGAGGCAGATGAGACCTCCATTCACCTATTCCTAGGTTGTTCCCTTGACTGAACAAGCTTGCGGTCATCCAAAGACAAATAGCAAAGAGGACTAATCGGCTCACAACTTTTTATAAATATTATTGGAGTTCAGATAGTTAAACACCTCTTCAGTAACTAAATATTGTATAGACTTCCCTTGTTTGATGGCTTTGCGGATATAACTCGCAGAAATATTGAGCAATGGGGCCTCTGCGTACTTCACTCGGTCCGTATCACCGAGTTTATGCTCATTGTCATTGCCTCTTCTGTAAACATAGATATCATGTTCCGCTAGGATCTGCTCGTAGTTCTTCCACTTGTGAAAACTCGCAATATTATCCCCACCCATGATTAAAGAAAATCTCTTGTTTGGATATTTCTCTTTGAGATAGCTCAGGGTATCTATCGTATATGACGGCTTAGGTAAGCCAAATTCAACATCGGACGCCCTTATTTTTAGATGATCACCTATAGCCAACTTTAGAAGGTGCAATCGGTCGTAGTCATTGGCAAGAGATTTCTGCGATTTAAATGGATTCTGCGGGCTTAAGATCATCCACAACTCATCCATAGCCGTATACTCGATCATATAGTTGGCGATAATCATATGGCCAACATGCACTGGATTAAACGACCCAAAGAATAGTCCTATATGAGTCATTGCGGTCTTTGATTTAAAAAAGCTTCATTAGATTAATTGCCCATCATAACGGGCATCACAAGCATGATGAGGTCCTCTTGGTCATCTTGATCAGTTGGAACCAAGATGCCTGCTCTATTGGGAGTGGAGAGCTTGAAGCTCACCTCTTCAACACCTATCACCTGTAACATCTCGATTAAGAACTTGGCATTAAATCCAATATTCATCGTATCCCCATCGTAATTGCAGCTCAGTTGCTCTGTGGCTTCATTAGAGAAGTCAAGATCTTGTGCTGAAATCGTCAAGCTTCCTTCCGATATATTTAGTACGACTTGATTAGTAGACTTGTTTGCATAAATAGCTATCCGTCGTAGAGAGTTCTGAAAATCTCCTCGACCTAATCCAAGAATATTAGCATTGTCATATGGAATCACTGCATTGTAGTCCGGATACTTGGCATCTATCAGACGTATAATGATCTGTGTATCATCCAACTTGAAGAATACGTTGTTAGAGTTATAGTTCAACTCTATTGTCTGCTCTGGATCTAAGGCGTTCTTTAGCTGCATCAATCCTTTCTTCGGCACGATGAAAGAATTAGGCGTATTCTTCCCATCAACGGTAAAGCTATACTTCACTAGTTTGTGCGCGTCCGTAGCTACGAATATTAACTCCTCTTCTTCTATCTGAAAATACAGACCCTGCATCGCCATTCTCAACTCATCGTTGCTTGTGGCAAAGAGCGTTTTATTGAGCACTTTGGATAGAATCTCTCCACTGATAGAGATCGACTCTACTTCATCAGATGAAGGCAGCTCAGGATAATCATCTGGCGAGTCTCCAGACAATTTGTAACGACCATAGGCGGAAGTAATTTTTACTGCTTTAGTCCCTTCATCTATTTCTACAGTAATCGGTTGCTCTGGCAATGCCTTTAGGGTATCCATGAGTATCTTGGCTGGAATCGCAATTTTGCCTCCTTCTTCCATTGCAACCTCTGCCTCGGTTATTATCGTGGTTTCAAGATTTGAAGCAGTAATCGTTAGTACATTATCGTCTAAACTAAATAGGAAGTCCTCTAATATTGGCAATACGGTGTTAGTCCCGATAACCCCATTGGCGAGGCTTAGTTTTTTCAATAGTTCTGACGACGAAACGCTAAATTTCATGGACTTATAATTCGATTTGTTCCAAAAATTAAAACTAAGCAAATTTATTACAAAGCAAGTGTACTCTTTAGATAGAACTCACTCCTTGAATGATTACTTTTGCCGCTCTCTCAAGCAATACACTTTGACTAATCTGAAAAACCGCCCTGCGATAAATGAATTGGATACTTTTGTGTGTCCCGAAGTTCATGTTGCCCACGCTTCCAATGATGTTCCTATCTATCAGATACATAAGGAAAATGCTCAGGTAGTACTCGTGGATATCATCTTTAAGGCAGGTCGGCTGCAGGAACACAAACAGATGGCGGCCAGCTGTACGGCCGCACTACTGAGCGAAGGCACCACCCAGAGGTCAAGCCAAGAAATAGCTGAATACGTCGATTACCATGGGGCTACATTACGGGTGAGGTCCGATTTTGATACAACCTCTATCAAGCTGCTGTCCATGACTAAGCACATTGATAAGCTGACGGGTCTGTTGGAAGAGATTTTAACCATGCCGTTATTTAGTCAAGACGAGCTTGAGCTGATCATCTCACGGCGAAAAGAGCGCCTTAAGATGGACCTTCAGAAAAACGATATCATCTCCTATCGCAGATTGACAGAGTCATTATTTGGATATAATCATCCATATGGATACAACAGCGCCCCTGAAAAATATGACTTGATCGAGCAGGCCGACCTTATCACCCATCACGCACAACTCTTCAATGCACAGAACTGTGCTTGCTTCGTAGCAGGAGAAATAAATCCTACGATTGTGGCTCGTCTTAAAACGATCCTATCCTCGCTTCCAAAGGGTAGTGAGTACGTCGAGCATAAAAGATTGAGCAAACAACCTTCCTCTATCAGAGAGAGTGTCGTTCGCGGTAATCCTCTGCAGACTTCCATTCGGATGGGGCGACACTGTTTCAGTAGAAATCATCCTGATTATCATAAACTACTTATGGCTAATACCATACTAGGAGGATACTTTGGTAGCAGACTGATCTCTAATATTCGTGAGGACAAAGGATTGACATATGGTATCTACTCCATGTTAGACACCCATATGGCAGATGGCTCTCTCATGATCTCTACGGATGTAGATAAGTCTAATGTTAAGCAGACGATTGCAGAAATAAAGAAAGAGCTGGATCGAATGTGTCAAGAAAAGGTGCCTGAAGATGAATTGAGCTTGGTCAGAAATTATGTGAGCGGAATGTATATCAATTTTTTTGATGGGCCTCTCAATAGTATTAAGGCGATAAAAACCTTAGCTTTGAACAACATTCCCTTGGACGAATTAAAATCTCTATTAGATATCTATCGCTCGATTTCCGCAGAAGAAATTTTGGACACTGCGCAGCAATACTTTAATAGGAACGATTTTTGGACTGTCACCGTGGGTTGAGCCCCTCCGCTACCCAGGATTTAATAAAAGAGGAAAACTACTACAGAAGATTTAATGGGAATATTTAGTTTTTTCAGACAAGAACTAGCAATAGACTTAGGCACAGCAAATACACTGATTGTATATGACAATGAAGTGGTTGTAGATGAGCCATCTATTGTTGCCATGGATAGGAATACACGAGAACTACTCGCCGTGGGTACTAAGGCCATGAACATGCATGAAAAAACGCATAGTAATATCCTTACAATCCGTCCACTCAAGGATGGAGTCATCGCAGACTTCCAAGCCGCGGAAAATATGATTCAAGGGATGATCAATATGGTTGAAGGCCGTAGACGGTTCTTCTCACATCTTAAAATGGTCATCTGCATACCATCAGGTATTACAGAAGTAGAAAAACGGGCCGTTTTTGATTCAGCCGATCACGTAGATGCGAAAGAAACTTACTTGATCCATGAGCCTATGGCAGCTGCCTTAGGTATCGGGATTGATGTAATGGAGCCAATGGGCAACATGATTATAGATATCGGAGGGGGCACCACTGAGATCGCTGTTATTGCCCTATCAGGAATAGTGACAGATCAATCGATACGTACAGCAGGCGATGAACTCAACGAAGATATTATAGAGTACGTCAAGCGGATGCACAACCTATTAATCGGTGAGCGTACTGCAGAAATCATAAAGAAGGAAGTAGGCGCAGCAATCACAGATATTGAAAATCCTCCTCCTCCTCTTGCAATTAATGGTCGCGATTTGTTAACGGGTATACCCAAGCAAATCTTAGTCAACCATGTAGAAGTAGCTGAGGCGATAGACAAATCTGTAGGAAAGATTGAGGATGCTATTATCCGTGCTCTAGAGGAAACACCTCCAGAGCTTTCCTCAGATATTTACAAAACAGGAATATATCTTACCGGAGGGGGAGCATTGCTTAGAGGACTAGATAGAAGGATAAGCGATAAGACCAAGCTTAATGTGTTCGTTGCAGATGACCCACTCCGTGCAGTAGTACGAGGCACCGGCATAGCCTTGCAAAACACTGCTAAGTTTACATTTTTGATGGACAGAAGGAGTATGTAAGAATGGCTTCAGTATTTGGAATAGCACAACGATATATACATGTAATATTATTCGTTGTACTAGAGATCATATGCCTAAGCTTAGTCGTCAACTACAACCATTCTCAAAATCAAATCCTTGCAAACTCTGCAAGCCAGATCACTGGGAGTATCCGATCAAAAACGTCCAGAATAAATAATCTCCTGGATTTAGAAAAAGAGAATGAGATGCTCTCTGCGCAAAATGCGGCTCTAATCAGAGAGATCATTCAGCTATCTGACCGTATTAAAAATCAAGACTCCCCTGTAGATTTAGACTTTGATTTTCAAATTACTCCAGCAAAGGTGTTAAGTCAGAATATTCATTCCTTACGCAACAAGATGGTGATTAATAAAGGAACCATTGACAGCGTCAGGCTTGACCTCGGTGTAATCTCCTATGATGGTGTAGTCGGTACAATTAGCAATGTGAGCAAAAACTATAGTTCAGCCATGAGCCTCCTCAATATTGACCTAAAAATCAGCGCTACACTTAAAGGACAGGACTACTTTGGTACCGTCTCTTGGTCTGGACAGTCTTATAAGACTCTTGATCTCGATGGCATCCCTAATCACGCCAACATCGCAATAGGAGACAGCATCGTCACCAATGGATATTCTACGATTTTCCCTGCCGGTATAATGGTTGGAATCGTTAAAGATTGGTCAATAGAAAAATCTGGAGAGTTCTTTAAGATAGAACTCACACCAAGTGCTTCTTTTTCAAAGATTGATGACGTTATGATTCTTGACAATCTTTCTTTTGCAGAGATAAACTCATTGGATGAATAACAGCAATATAATATCCATCTCTATACATGCAGCATTGCTGATGATTATTCAGGTGCTGTTATTGCTCAACTTTGCCATTCCTATTGGAAGTAGCTTTTCACTTACGATTTATATCTATCCACTTATTATTATTCTCTTACCTCTTGCTACTTCCAGAGTTGCCGTATTGACAATTGCTTTTGTAATAGGATTAATCATAGATTATTTCTATCAATCCCCCGGGGTACATGCCTCGGCATTGGTTTTAATGGCATTTTTAAGACCGTTTGTTTTAGCTCTGATAGAGCCTCGTGGCGGTTACCGAGCTGACAATACGCCTAATTCAAGCAACTATGGTTTAGCTTGGTTTTTATCGTATTGTGCCATGATGCTATTGATCCATTTATTGACATACTTTTCAATTGATGCCTTTTCATTGATATTCATAGTGAAGATCTTAGTTAATACAAGCATAAGTTTTATTGCTTCTTATCTTATAATCTGCTTATATCAGTTGATCATTAGGTTATAGTTATGTACATTCTGACACATGGAGTACAAAGAGCGATATAGGATCATTTTAGTCCTGTTTTTCTTGGGTTCTGGGGTGTTAATCGCCAATTTGTTTGATCACCAGGTGATCAATAGTGATTATAGTCTACGAGCTGAGAATAGAACTCTTGTAAAGAAAACCATTAGGCCATCGAGAGGAGTTATTGTGGATCGAAATGATAAGCTGATCGTGGTGAACGAGCCCACTTACCAACTGGAGATTATCTATAACGAGATCTTACCAGATTTTGACAAGAATCGCTTTTGCGAATTGTTAAATATCGAGACAGTAGAATATGATCAAGCTCTTGAGATCGCCAAAGGAAGGAGATATTTCCAGAAACATCTGCCGATTACCTTGCTTGATAATATTAGCCCATTATTCTATTCTCAATTTCAGGAGCATCTACATAAGTTTCCTGGGTTTTATCCTGTCATCAAGAGCCGGAGGTCATACCCATATGCTGCGGCTGGTCATGTGATGGGCTATGTCAATGAGGTCAATGCACAAGAAATCGCTACCTCTGATGAATATGAAATTGGAGATACCAAAGGAGCCAATGGACTCGAAGGATACTACGATGCAGAGTTGAGAGGAGTGAAGGGTGTAGAGTATTTACTCAAGGATAATTTTGGCAAAGAGCTTGAAAAATACGAGTATGGAGAGAATGACTCTACCGCTCAGAGTGGACTCAAACTCACCTCGAGTATTGACATCGATTTACAAGTTTATGCCGAAAAGCTACTTCAAAATAAACGAGGCAGCATAGTTGCTATCGAGCCCCAGACAGGCGAAATCCTTACTATGGCAAGTAGCCCCGGCTATGATCCGAACAGCTTATCTTTTGGCAAAGAACGATCAGACACCTATCTCTCTCTGCTTTCTGACACCCTCCACAGGCCTCTATTGGATAGATCAGTACAAACTAAATACCCACCAGGATCCATTTTCAAACCAATATTGGGACTAATCGCAATGCAAGAAGGCATTACTTATCCGACCAAGTCTATGCATTGCTCAGGAGAATATGTCATCAATGAGAAAAAGGGATTCATCCAAGGCTGTAGAGATCATCCTCACCCATATAACCTGCAAGCCGCTCTGCAATACTCTTGCAACACCTACTTCTACCAGATGATGCGTGATTTTATTAATCACTATGGATATAGAACTCCCGGCAAGGGTCTCGACTTGCTCAATGAATATCTGGAGCGCTTCGGTCTTGGCAATAAGTTAGGCATTGACATACGAGAAGAAATTGATGGGTTTATTCCAACAACCAGCTACTATAATGACCAGTACAAATGTGATCAATGCTGGAGATCAACCTATATTCTCTCTCTTGGAATTGGTCAGGGAGAGCTTCAGCTTACAACTGTTCAAATGGCAAACCTCGCTGCTATAATTGCTAATCGTGGGTATTTCTA
>CAZJTO010000076.1:0-9903 GCA_964548935.1 uncultured Saprospiraceae bacterium | reverse complement strand
ATTATGTCAATCGCTTTAAGTCTACTGCTCAAAAGAATCAGACCTATAAAGAGCTCGAAGCTGGCTCCCTTGATATTATCATAGGCACGCATGCCCTACTCAACAAGAAGGTCAAGTTCAAAGACCTCGGGCTCCTAATTATAGATGAAGAACAAAAGTTTGGGGTAGCCGCCAAAGAAAAGCTACGTGGGCTTAAGGTCAATGTGGACACGCTCACACTGACTGCTACCCCTATCCCAAGGACGCTGCAGTTTTCACTGATGTCAGCACGAGATCTATCGATCATTAAAACAGCACCACCTAATCGTCAACCGATCCATACAGAACGACGAGTATTTAATGATGAGATCATCCGAGAGTCAATCTACTATGAAGTGCATCGTGGTGGTCAGGTATTCTTCGTTCATAACAGAGTAAAGTCCTTAATGGATATGTCTGCCTTAATCAAGAGGCTCTGTCCAGATGTATCGATTGCAACGGCCCATGGGCAGATGGATCCAAAGAAGCTGGAGACAACATTAGTAGATTTCATAGATCGGAAGTATGACGTGCTTGTGTGTACTAACATTATTGAGACCGGCCTCGATATCGCTAATGCGAATACCATGATCATCAACAATGCTCATCAGTTTGGATTGAGTGATCTGCATCAGCTGAGAGGACGAGTAGGACGATCTAATAAGAAGGCATTTTGCTATCTGTTCGCTCCACCTATATCGACGCTTACTCCTGAGGCTCGCAAGCGTCTGAAGACATTGGAGGAGTTCAGCGACCTGGGCAGTGGGTTTCATATTGCGATGAGAGATATGGACATCCGTGGTGCTGGCAATCTCCTAGGGGCTGAGCAGAGCGGGTTTATCGCTGACATAGGATATGAGACTTATCAGAGAATCCTCGAGGAGGCCGTAGTAGAACTCAAGGAAAACGAATTTAAGGATGTGTTTGATGAGCAGCTCAAGGACCACTCTTATGTCCGAGATGTAGAGATTGACACCGATGTGGAAATGCTCATTCCAGATAACTATATCAATAATGTTCAAGAGCGTTTTAATCTCTATAGTGAACTCGATGCCATCAATGATGAGAATGGCTTGATAGACTTCAGACAAGGGTTGAAAGATAGGTTTGGTCCGATCCCAGAGACAGTAGAAGAGCTGTTCAACGGCCTTAGACTGCGATGGCAAGCCAAGAAGTTAGGATTTGAGCGCGTCATTATCAAAGGAGGTAGGATGAGATGTTACTTCATTTCTAATCCTCAGTCCAGTTTTTTTGAAACACCGCTGTTTCAATCCTTTATCAACTACATATCTACCAAGGGTGCTATACAAGGTTATCAAATCAAGCAGACTAAGACTTATCTGATACTGTCTCGTGGTGAGGTAAGTACACTAAAAGAGGGACAAATTTATCTTCAGCGAATCTTAGAAGATCTCGAAGTACCTGTTGAAGTTGCTTAAGAGGCTACAACCATCTGGGCTGCATACAATCCTATTAGGATACTTATGATGCCGAGAATAACACTTCCCAGACTATATAGTATGGCTGCGCCAGTAGCCCCAGTCTGATAGAGTTGAACTACTTCCAAGCTATACGTAGAAAATGTGCTGAACCCACCACAAAAACCTGTCATTAGAAGAAGCTTTGATTGATTGCCTATGAACTCCTTCATGAACAAGCCCATCAGCAATCCCAGAATCAAGGAGCTTATCACATTAGCGATAAGGGTACCCTTAGGAAATGAAGGATGCGTGAAAAACTCAGCAATCATATATCTGGTAACACAGCCTAAGCCGCCACCAAGGAAGACGAGGCTAATAGAAGAAAAAGAGAGCATCACGAACTCCGTGCAACACTTGGGCGACTGGATATGATCAGCCTGACCACCTGAGTGAAAATTATACTAAGCGAGAGTAGCACTATAAATCCAAGTACTATATGAAGATGCTCTAGCTGTAGGGCTACGATGATCATCAACACGTTAAATGCCAATAAGGTAAATGTTGACTGCATATGACTCAAGCCCGACTCAAGCATAAGGTGATGCAGATGCCTCTTGTCTGGGACGAACGGCGAAGTACCCTCCAACAACCTTATCGTAAATACTCTTAGGGTATCGTATATAGGCAATATCATCAGTCCGAAGGCAATGATCACCGGCGAATCAAACTTCAGCGGATGTGTACTTAAGGTCATATTGATCTCCATGAATTGTATGACGATGATACTACAAACGGCACCTAACACCAATGAGCCAGTATCTCCCATAAATATTTTAGCAGGCGTAATGTTATACTTTAAGAATGCCAATGTTGCACCACTCACCACAAATGACAGGGTACTATAATCATAGTAGCCAATCATGAAAAACCATAATCCAAGAAGAGAAGTGGTCAAGATGACCACAGTAGAACATAAACCGTTGATCCCGTCAATTAGATTGTAAGAGTTAATGACAAATAAGTAAAACAATACACTGATAAAAGTGCTCAGAGCATACGGTATCGCCTCGATGCCAAATAGTCCGTAAAACTGAGTGATTCTTATATCTGCCCAAAACACAAGTACATAAACTGCTATAAGCTGTCCGATAAGCTTGGCCATGGGCGATAAGGGACGTAAATCGTCTTGGGCTCCGAGTAAGAAGATCACGCCCAGAGCCATCAATATATACCTGAAGACTTCGAATTGTTCAGTAGGGATAGTTAATAATAGTACCAGTGTAAAACTCACAAATATGCCTATTCCGCCAAGTGAAGGAACGACCCCTGTATGGGATTTTCTTTCGTCAGCTTCGTCTACGATATTTCTGTGTAGCGCCGTTTTGATAACGAATGGTATTAGCACAAGTGCTAATATAAAAGAGAGTCCGAATGAAAATATGATATCAAGCATCTTATCTGCCAGCGTATTCTTAACCAGCAGCTAATGTATGCAATAAAATTATAATATTATAATAAGTACTAATATATAGCGGTCTAATTATTGAGCCACCTCTTAAGCTCTTCGCCAAGGTCATTGATATTCTCTAAAACCTCATCAATTGTGCTTTCTAATGTTTGTCCTAATTCCTCCTTGACAAACCTTTCAATTTCTCTAGCACCATTTGCGCCCAGCTCTTCAAATTCATCATTCAAATCAAATGATTGTAGATCCAGATCACTTATGTCTCTATGGACCTCATAAATCATAAGGTTCTTAATAACCTCAACCTTGTTGGTCAAGCTTAACTCCTCTTTATGCTTCATATAGCACACATCTAAGAGTTGTGCGATGTCTTCATCGATTTCTGTCCACTCATGAGCAGATAACTCTTGATTCTTATCGCTGATACGCAAGATCGTTTCATCTAGTGACTTAATAAATGATTCTTTATCTGGACACGGTTGCACGAGTGTACAGTGGGAAAATGCCAAACCAAAAAAAATGACTGAGGCGAAAATAGATTTATACATAGAGGCTTATGACTAACTTAATAATACTCTTACATCGATGAAAATAGAATATTAGGCGTCAATACCTGCCGTTTATTCTACAGACCACCCTATTTAAGGGTCTAACGCATTCTTAATATTGTTACTTTTGCGCTCCTTCAATTTATTGGTTTCTAATGCAACATCACTCGCACATTGATCTTAACAACCTGCCCCAGCATATCGCTGTGATCATGGATGGAAATGGGCGATGGGCGAAAAGCCAAAATCGTGCACGTGTTTTTGGTCATCAAAATGGCGTTCAGGCCGTACGTGAAATTTCGGAGGCAGCTGCCGAGTTAGGTGTACCTTATCTGACACTTTATGCTTTTTCTAAGGAAAATTGGAAAAGACCGGCATTTGAAGTCAACACCTTGATGAAGCTATTCGTCAAGACTATTGACAAAGAGCTAAGTACACTGAATAAGAACAATATAAAACTTAATGCTATTGGGGATCTTGAGTCTCTACCGAAAGAAACCTATAAGGCATTAATCAAAGGCATACATGCGACCTCTAAAAATACTCGCATGACTCTGACCCTGGCGCTCAATTATAGCAGCCGATGGGAGATTTTAGCCGCTGTTGAAAAATATGCTGAGATGATTAAATCAGGTGAGGCCAAAAATGAGGCGCCAACTGAGCAACTATTTAGCAGTTTACTACAGACGAGCGGTATGCCTGATCCAGACTTACTTATCAGAACAAGTGGCGAACGCCGCATCAGCAATTATCTATTATGGCAATTATCATATGCTGAGCTATACTTCACAGATGTACTTTGGCCAGATTTTAAAAAAGAGCACCTATATAAAGCTATACTGACCTATCAAAATCGAGAAAGAAGGTTCGGTCTAACGGGGGAGCAGTTAATTAATTCTTAACGCAGGGTTAAATATGAAAACAACAAGCAAAGTGCATATAAAAGACTGTTCTTTTGGGGTTCTATACTCACCATATATGATAAGAAGAGTCATTCTGCTTCTATTAGGCTTTAGCCTATCAATGGGAGGTCTTACTGCACAAGATACTAATCCGTTAGCTCCTAACTTTGTGGAGCTCGATTACAGCAATAAGAAGATCTACCATATTGCTCAAGTCAACATCACTGGCGCTGAGCGGCGTGATGATAACGCAATCAAGTCAATAACAGGCCTGCGTGAAGGCCAAACGATTGAGATACCCAGTGAGCGATTGTCCAGAGCTGTCAATGAATTGTGGCGGCTTAGGCTTTTTTCAGATGTTGAGATTATGCTCGACAAGCTCGTTGAAGATAGCGTGTATCTGACCGTTCAGTTGAAAGAGCAGCCTACCTTATCAGGATATAACTTTGAAAATGTTCGTAAGATACAGCAAGAAAACCTAATCGAAGAGCTTGGAGAAACCTTCAGAATTGGTGGTATCATATCAGACAATGATCGCAATGTAGGAGCTAATAAACTAAGACAATACTATGTTGACAAAGGATTCTTAGATGCTGAAGTGACTATGACCCCTGTTGAAGATCCGGTCCTGCAGAATACTATCAAGATGCATGTCAATGTAGAGAAGAATAAAAAAGTCAAAATTAAACAGATCAATTTTATCGGCAATGAGGCGATAAAGGATAGAAAGCTCAAAAAACAACTAAAGGATACCAAGAAAAAAGGAACATTCCTAAAAAAGTCAAAGTTTGTCAAAGCTGATTATGAGGCCGATAAGAAAAGTCTAATCCAGTTCTATATTCAGAATGGCCATAGCGACGCTCAGATCGTGCGAGACTCCGTATGGAGAAATGATAAAGGCTTAGTCAATGTGGATATATATATCGACGAAGGCGTACAATACAAGTTTGGTAATATCGTCTGGAAAGGAAATGCCCTTTATACGGATGATCAATTGGCTGCTGTGTTGAATATCCCAAAGGGAACTGTCTTTAATCCCGATGATCTTGCCCAGCGCTTAGAATTTAGTCTGGACGGACGAGATATCTCCTCCCTATACATGGATAAAGGATACTTATTCTTCAATGTAGATCCACAGCAAGTTGCTATACGTCAGGATACTATTGATATCGAGATGAGAATTTTTGAGGGTCCACAAGCGACAATTGACAAGGTAACTATCAAGGGTAATGATCGGACTCATGAGAATATCATCCGCCGGGTAGTAAGGACAAGGCCTGGCGAGAAATTCAGTAGATCTGATATAATTAGATCACAGCGTGAGATCACAAATTTAGGATATTTTGACCCTGAAGATCTCGGCATTAATACGCCAGTAAATTATGAGCGAGGCACGGTAGATATAGAATATACAGTTGTCGAGAGACCATCAGATCAACTTGAGCTATCTGCAGGGTATGGAGGTTTTGAGGGGCTTATTGGAACCTTAGGGGTGACATTTAATAACTTCTCCCTCGAAAATATACGGCAAAAAACAGCCTGGTCGCCACTACCAACAGGAGATGGACAACGACTTTCACTCCGTCTTCAATCTAACAGTCGATTCTTTAGATCATATAACTTTAGCTTTACTGAGCCGTGGTTGGGAGGAAAGAGACCTAATGCCTTTACTGTAGGATGGGCCTTGTCACAGTTTGATAACTCTTCTTTTGGAGCAGGATCATTGAACATCAACAGATTCTTTGCTGGCCTAGGTACTGCTCTTAAGTTTCCAGATGACTTTTTTACCTCTTCTACCACAATCAACATAGAGACGATCAATTTGGACGATTTTGCCGCTGGATTCTCGGTGAACAGTGGTTCATTCAAAAACTTCAATATCCAGCAAGTATTCTCCCGCAGCTCTATAGCTAATCCGCAGTTCCCGACCAGCGGATCCAGGGTGTCATTAACGATACAATTTACCCTCCCGTACTCATTATTCAGAGAGGATAATTTCTGGGTTCTTGATGCGGAAGAAAGACAATCAGCTATAAATGCTGAACAACTCACCTTAGGTATTAGAGGTCTCGCTAATTTTGATGAAAACTTATTCATAAATAACATCGAAGAGGCTCGCAGGTTTGAATTTTTAGAATATCACAAATGGCGAATAGATGCAGAGTGGTTTTATAATATAACAGGTAAGCTCGTGTTTATGACCCAGGCGAAAATGGGATTCTTGGGGACCTATGATGCTAACATTGGAGATGTTCCGTTCGAGCGCTTTCAACTTGGGGGTGATGGTTTATCCAATCAGAACGCAGGTATTCAGGGTACAGACATCATTGCATTAAGAGGATATGAAACAGAGGATATCTCACCAGATGATAACGCTAATGGTGGTGGAATTATCTTTAATAAGTTTACAACTGAACTAAGATATCCGTTATCAACTAATCCAAACTCGATCATTTATACAACACTTTATTTCCAAGCGGGTAATCAATGGGATTCCTTCGGTGATTATAATCCATTTGAATTAAGGAGGACTGTAGGTGTAGGGGCAAGGGTGTTTTTGCCAGTATTTGGCTTACTCGGATTTGATTATGGTTTTGGCTTAGATAAGGATGTAGACAATCCTGGTCTTGGACCATTAGGCAAATTTAGTATCGTGTTAGGTTTCGAGCCTGATTAAGGTACTGTTAAAACAAGCATAGAATAAAAATTTTACAGCAAAACGTACGTCGTACAAAAAAATCGAATAAACAACAAAGACTTAATCAGTCTGTAAAAAAACTACAAATGAAAAGAACAATATTACTTGCTTTGTTAGTCGTACTTGGACTGCAGTTAAATGCGCAGAAGTATGGATATCTGAATTCTTCACAACTATTGGTAAGTCTTCCTGAAGTTAAAACTGCAGATAGCCAGCTCGAAGCATTTCAAAAACAGCTGATCGCAAAAGGAGAAGAGATGGTTAAGAGCTTTGAGGCGGAGTACAAAACCTATCTGGCTAAGGTTGATTCTGGCGAGCTATCACAGATTGATATGCAACAAAAAGAAGCAAAACTTGCACAAGACCAGCAGGCGATTCAGGCCTACGAAGTAGAAGTGCAAAATAATATCGCAGCTAAGAAGCAAGAACTATATCAGCCGATATTAGCACGAGTACAGTCAGTAGTTGACGCCTATGGCAAAGAACAAGGTTATAGTATGATATTTGATGCCAGCATCGGAGGAATACTATTCGCAGATATAGCTGATGACTTGATGCCAGTGCTCAAGACTAAGCTCGGCATACAATAGAATACAAAGGTTCCCCCGATTTTAGGATACCTTATTGATATAACTTAGGAGTAGTGGTCTGTCTACTACTCCTACTTCTTTTTTATTCTCATCCCTAACGATCACTGACAGCCAACCCTGACGATTCATCAATTCGAATAGCTTGTTTATAGGGATGTTATGACTTACATAACCATATCGATCATGGGTGTTAGCGGTCTCTGCTGAAGTTAAGTTTAGGCCTGCAATATCTTCTGTCATTGTGCGCTCATCACGATCTTGAGAGTTGAGTAGATCTATGACCTGTAACTGATTTAGCTTATTCTCTCTGGCGATAAATCGGCGCTCGGCCTGTGCCGTGAGGAATACAAAGATTCCAATAAACATCAACATGTAATGATCAAAATAAGCCCCACCGATTACAAAGAGCACCGCAAGCCCCTGACCTACATAACTCGCAATCATCGTGGCCTGCTGATGGTCCTTGAGTCCCATGGTCAGCAGTGCTCGTAAAATTCTACCACCATCCATCGGAAAGGCTGGGATCAGATTAAACACCACCAAAGCCCCATTTATAGATAACAAAACTCCTATATAATCCGACCAATGGGTGAGAGGATTAATGATCATCTCTGAAGTTGGCAATAAAGGCTTGCCAGAAATCAACAGCACCGTTCCAAATAGTATCAACAATACCAGATTTACAGCGGGTCCTGCGACTGCGATATATAACTCGTGTAAAGCCTTCTTTGGGATATATGAAAGCCTCGCAACACCTCCTATCGGAGATATAATAATGTCCTTAGTAGACACTCCATATCGCCTCGCAGTAAGTGCGTGTCCGTACTCATGCATGATGACAAAACAAAACATCAACAAGACTAAACTAAAAAACCATAGACCCTCTACAGCGCTCAGATTATGTTCTAAAACATAGTATATGATAAACAAAAGAAGTAAGCCGAAGCTCCAATGAACCTTGATGGGTATATCGGCGAAACTACCTAGTACCAATGAGCCCTTACGGTATTGCATATTACGTTGACGCCGTCTGGTTTAGATATTGTCTCCACGCAAAATCCTAAATCGCTTCCTCGCTTCAATAGAGAATGTGCTATCAGGATAATCGATGAATAAGGTCTGATAGAGTTCTTTCGCTTGTTCAATGTCATCGAGCTCTTCAGCATATAGTACAGCCAGATTGAATATGGCATTATCCGCACGGATTTCTTCTGGATATTCCTTAATGATACGCTGATAGTATTCTACCGCTTTATCAATTTTTCCCATCTCTGTGTACTGTACAGCTTTAGCATAATAGACATCATCTATAAGGGTATGGTCGGTATATACCAGTCCGATACTATCCAGCTTATCGAAGGCTTCATCAACACGATTCTGAAACAACAACAGTTCCGCCTCGCTAAACAACGCCAATGGAGCAAAGGTCGTATCTAGATTCGCATTGTCCATGATGAAGACTGACAAGTCAATTGCGTCATTGGAAATCAGTCTTGTAGTGGCTGATTTTAAAATGCTAAACTGTTCTTGAGCCCAATCAAAATCTCCGATATAGTAACTCAATTTTGCATTTTTAAAACGCGCCTTTTCCCCTAGGTGATCCTCTCTGAACTCTTTGTCAACTTGACTATAAAGCAATGTCGACTCCCAAACCTCGCCTGACATGAGGTAATAGTCTGCTAAGTCCAATTTAGCATTTGCTTTTATATAGTTGTTAATACCAGGATACTTGATGACCTCATTTAAGATCTTAATGCCAGAATCTAAGTCATTGATATAACGTGCTTCTAATTCTGCCAGTTTCAGAGAGACCAGCGATGACTGGCTGTTTCGCCCATAGCTGTCTAGATAATCGATATACTCAGATTTGAGTGAGCTTAGATCATCTGAAGTATATGACCCTGATGTTATTTTCTTCCTCTTAGTATCAAGCAGTTGTTTCTTTGCATCGAGATAGTAACTATTTATGGGCTCTTTATTATCTATGATGTACTGATATGCTTTTATCGCTGTGTCATAGTCTTTGTCGTTCTTGGCGATACGAGCAAGTTCATAGATGCGCTGACCATTTTCGCCTAAGCGCTTGTCTAGGGCTCTTGCTTGCCGCAATGCTTTAGTGTATTGTTTATTATGCACGAAGACCCATTGGATCATCTCAGGATAAAATAGGTTCTCCGGTTCGTTTTGAACTTTTGCATACAGCTCCGTGCGAAGTGCGTCATAATCCTCCTCGTTAATCAGATACTTAGTGAAATAATTTT
>CAZJTO010000075.1:0-10054 GCA_964548935.1 uncultured Saprospiraceae bacterium | reverse complement strand
TTCCTCTGACCTTATCTGATCCTGACAATATAGCAGGTAACTCCAGACAGTCAGCGGCAGAACAGTTGGCCTATACAATGGAAGTTTGGCGAGAGGAAAACGAGTTTAATTTCGATTTAAGTTTATTTACTGATGCAAAAATTCAACGGAACTTAGAAGGAATACCTAAAACTGAAGTGTGGGAATTGCCTACAGGTGACCCCAATCAGCCAAATGCGCGGATAAGGATTAAGGGTACCCCAACCCTTGGATTAGTCAGAGGTATTGTCTTAGGATTGCGCAATAATATAGGCGAAGAACAGGACATCTGCGCCGAAGTATGGTTTAATGAGTTACGGCTCAAAGGACTAAACAATCGTGGCGGTACAGCAGGTGTCGCAAGAGTAGACTTGCAGTTGGCTGATCTCGGAAATATTACAATGAGTGGCAATTTTAGTACGATCGGATTTGGACAGATCGATCAGCAAATACAGGAGCGATCGTTGGATTTAGTCACTGAATATGATATTGCAACGAATCTAGAGCTCGGGAAGTTTACACCAGAGTCGTGGGGATTGAGTATCCCATTTTATTATCAATTTGCTAGATCCATTCGACAGGCAGAGTTTGATCCGTATGATACTGATTTGAGAGTAGATACATTAAGGTCGATCGAGGGATTTCCTGATATTGAAGATTTACCTGAACGTAGTCAAGAACGCACGACTATACAGACCTTTAACTTTACTAATGTCAGAAAGCAACGGACTAGTGACAAGGCTCCCAAACCATGGGATATCAGTAATATTAGCGCGAGTTACAGTCATACGAAGACCACATATAGCGATGCTATACTCCTAGCAGAGACCACAACTGATCAACGAGGAGATCTGACTTATGGATACTCCACGAACGCTGACCCAATCAAACCGTTTGATGGGATTAAATCCAAGGCATTAAAATTAATTAAGGAATTTAATTTTAATCCTGTCCCCAATACCCTATCCTTTAGTACTCAGCTGAGGCGATTAGATAATCAAAGAATATTCAGGCTGCCAGATCCAGACCCTATTGATCAAGGAGGAGAAGGCGTCACCTTTGCATTTGATGATCAGCGGTTTAACTGGACACGCAACTATGGCGTGGCATGGGATCTATCTAAGTCGCTCAAGTTAAATTATTCGTCTACGGCTTCGGCAGTAGTAGATGAGTTGAGGCAAGTCGGCGTGGCCGACGATGTCGAAGGAAGAGATTGGGTCAATCAATTTGGAGAAAATGTAACGGAGGACGTATTGGCAAATGAAAATCTGCCTTCAGAATTTCGTAGAGAAAACCTGCGAAATTTTGGACGTCTGCAAAATTTCAATCAAGACCTAAGCATCAACTATACAGTACCGTTTAAGTATATACCAGGCTTAGATTGGATCACAGCAAGAGCGAATTATAATGCTAACTATACTTGGAATGCAGGTTCACTGAGTCTTCTATCCTTGATAGAGCCTGACCTTGAAGGTGCAGTGCCGTGGCACACCATACAGAATGATCAGACTAGGAGTATTAATGCCACCTTAGATTTTGAGAAGCTCTATAATAAAATTCCCTATCTCAAGAAGCTCCAAGGAGGGCGTCCGACGTCTAGGAGCCGCAGCCGAAATGCTCGCGGCAGTGCGGCAGAGGATGCATCAGAAGGGCCGAGTAAGAAAGATAGAGAGCTAACTACAATTGAAAAGATTGTCTTGAGGCCGCTTCTTTCGATACGTGAAGCAAGGCTGACGTATCGAGAGTCGTTAGGGACCGTAATCCCTGGATTTACAATTACGCCCAACTTATTCGGTCTTAATTCAGGTGCTCCAGGAGTAGGCTTTGTATTCGGTCAGCAGCCCAATATTAATGTCAATGATTCTGACAACTTCTTGCGCAATGCAGTAGATCAAGGATGGATCACTCCAACAAGATTTCAAAACCAGCAAGTACAGCAAAACAACGTCCAAAATTATGAAGCTCGAATCACAGTTGAGCCTTGGAAGGACTTTGATATTGATCTAAGATTTAATAAAAGATTTACCAGAAATCACCGCGAAGATTTTGTGAATCGAGCGACACCAGGATCTGGAGAGGTTGACTTACAGCAAGTCGCATTGCGAGATTTTGGAAGCTATGAAGTAAGCTTTTTTGCGGTAAATACACTTTTCAACTCTGATATAGATGAGCTATTTGAGCGGTTTAGGTCGTTCTTGCCGATTATATCCAATAGACTGCCAACTACGGACAATGGTCAATTTAATAATATTCTCCAGACAGGTTTTGCAGAAGGTCTTGGGTCAGAGCATGTAGACGTACAGATAGCGGCCTTTATAGCCGCATACACGGGTAGAAATCCAAGAACAATTGACTTAGATCTCACAGAGAGTGTAAGCAGTAGAGGGTTTATTCCTAGGCCTAACTGGCAGTTGCGATACAATGGATTGAGTAAACTCGAGTGGTTCAAAAATATATTTTCTAATATCAGTATTGCACACGGATATACCTCGACGCTTGGCGTTAATAGCTTTCAGACTGATCTGCAGTTTGATGCAGCTAATCCATTTACTGTAGACCCAGATATTCAGAATAGAAACTTCTTCGCACGTTTTGAAATACCTCAAGTGGTCATAGAGGAAAGATTCCAACCTGTCATCGGTATAGATTTTAGGACAAGAGGGAATGTTACAGCTAATTATGAGTTTGCAAGATCAAGGGCTCTTGAGCTTGCAACTGGTCTTGGACAGATTACAGAACGTAACAGTACAGAGCATACTGCTGGTTTCGGATGGATTAAGGACGATGTGAATATTGGATTTTTAACTGGTCAGAAAAAGACTCGCCGTAGTAGAAGTCGGGACAATTCAGAATCCGATAATCCAGAGTCGGCGAGGCCTACTGATCCGCGCAATCCCGTTGCAGATTTCCAGCGGAGACTCCAGGTCAATATGGACTTGAGCATCAGAGACGATGTTACATTGATCCACAATATTGGTCAATTTAGCCCAGCAGAACCTATACGAGGCACCTTCACAGTACAACTCAGTCCCTCTGTAGAGTATGACATTAACAAGTTCTTCGCGCTGAGACTTTTTATGGATTATAATCAGACTAAGCCTAAAATATCAGGGGGATTTGATGTGACCAGTGTTAATACAGGATTGACCGCAAGATTTAATCTTCAATAAGGAATGGGTGTAATGGGAAGATATGTGCTCCTTATCATAGCAAGTGTATTGATCATCTCTTGTGGAGAAGACTGTAGTGAGCTCATGCAGTTTAGAGATGCTGATGGTGACGGTTTTGGCGATCCTAATATTGTAGAGTTTGGATGTGATCCTATTGTTGGATTCGTCTCTAATGATGCAGACGAGGATGATGAATGTAGCATAAGAGATTGGACGGTCTTTTATCAAGACATGGATAGCGATGGCTTAGGAGATCGTTTAGTTAAGTTGTTCGATTGCAGCAATCCTGATATGAGCAATTTGGCCTCTAACGGTTATGACCTTGATGATTCTGTATTGTCAGGTCCCGATGAGTTAGTTAATGTTGTTATTGACTTCCTTGAAGGATTTGAGATCACCGATACGTCGATACTGAATGTTTTGGTCCCTGGCCTTCCAGATGATGATGGTTTTGTTCAACACAGTACTCTTTATGCAGATGGTGTAGATGGATATCTCCCTCTATTTAGACTGATCAATAAGCAAAATGAAATATTGACGTATACTGTATTCACAGATGAGGAGCATGTAATCGCACATATCTCATATGGCGGACGATGGAACAACAATGTGCCGCAGGTGTCATTAGAGGTGTTTAGGATAGAAGATGGTCGTATTGCGGAGCACTGGGATAACATAGAAAACTTTGTTTCTGAAGATCAAATACCCGTATTAATCGAGACGACAGAATCCGATGTTGCTGCTAACGAGATATTGGTCCGGAATATGATTGCAGACGTATTCGTCAGCGAAGAGCCTACTAATGTAGAGATATATTATAGTCCAGATTTTGTTGATCATAGCTCTCGGCCTTTAAGCTTTGATGCGCTGATGATTGCCGATAGCAACAACCCTCGGTACGAAAGTATTGAGTTGATCTTTGGATCCGATAATCTCATTTTAGCGGGTGTGCAAGGAGTTCCAGATCAGATTAACAATATTGAAACCTATTTTGACCTATATGTGATCAATGACGGTTTGATCACGGAGCGATGGCAGACGATTCAGCTGTTGCCTGCTGCCTTCACACATTTGAATGGCAAGTGGTAAAACGTTCGTGCCAATATTAGGCGCTACTTAGGATCTGATTGGAAGTAGGGTGTCTAAAATACAGCTTCATAGTATAGGCGTAGATCAGACCTCCAAGTGAGTAGATGGGCAGTCCTATAGAATCAGCTTTGCCCCAATTAATGGATCCTTTTGAATCCACGGCAATATGAGCTCAAGTATCACGACCATAAATAGTCCCCACGACTCTTGTGTAACCCACGATTTCCCTTCAAAATCTTATCTTTTAGGCCCCATATATTAATATCTTTCTACTGTCATTACAATATAAAGATTATGAGAATATGGATGTTGTTGATATCAGTCGTCTTGAGTTGTTCTATCCATGGGCAGGATTATAGCTTGGCTGATACTTTGCGAGGTTCGATCACGCCCGAACGAGCGTGGTGGGATCTGAACTATTATCACCTCGATATAGAGGTCAATCCATATGATAGCACAATAGTGGGCTCCAATGAAGTCCAGTACACAGTACTTAACGGAAGGGAGATTATGCAGATAGACTTGCAAGAGCCACTCCAGATCACCCGAGTCACTCAGGATGGTCAAGATCTTGAGTTTACCCAGAATGGCGCTGCCCATCACATACATCTTGCAAAGGAACAAAGGGTAGGAGACCACAATAAGATCGTCGTACACTATGGTGGCAGTCCACATATTGCCAAGCGAGCACCGTGGGACGGGGGTATCACATGGACATCAGATATCAATGGTAATCCATTTGCAGCAAGTTCATGCCAAGGTATAGGAGCGAGTATTTGGTGGCCATGCAAGGACCACATGTATGATGAAGTAGATAGTATGTTGGTGACGGTCACTGTGCCTGAGGGTCTCATGGATGTAGGAAATGGCCAACTTCGATCCAAGACTGTTGCAGATGGAAAAGTGACCACGGAGTGGTACGTAGACAATCCGATCAACAACTATTGTGTCAATATCAATGTGGGAGACTTTGTACATTTTGATGAAGTATATCAAGGAGAGGCCGGAGCGCTCGATTTAGATTATTATGTGCTAAGAGATAATCTGGACAAGGCAAAAGAACAGTTCAAGCAGGTGCCGATGATGATGGATGCTTTTGAGCATTGGTTTGGACCATATGCCTTTTATGAAGATGGGTTTAAGTTAGTGGAGGCGCCGTATCTAGGGATGGAACATCAGAGTTCAGTCACCTATGGTAATAAATACACTAATGGTTACTTAGGCCAGGATCTTAGTGGCTCTGGATGGGGGTTGAGGTTTGATTTTATCATCATCCACGAGGCTGGCCATGAGTGGTTTGCTAATAATATTACCTACCAAGATATCGCTGATATGTGGGTTCATGAAGGGTTTACAGCATACAGTGAGTCGATCTATGTAGAGTATCATTATGGGAAGGAAGCCGGAGCGGATTATGTCATCGGAACCAGAGCACGCATATCAAATGATAGGCCCATCATCGGTACTTACGGAGTCAACGCTCGTGGCTCAGGAGACATGTATTATAAGGGCAGCAACTTGCTTCATACCATCAGACAGATTGTTGGAGACGACGAGCTCTGGCGATCTACGCTGAGAGGACTCAACAAGGAGTTTTACCACAAGACCGTCACGACAGACCAGATAGAGCAGTATATGATCGATCAGTTAGGTGTAGATCTGACGGATGTCTTTGACCAATATCTGCGAGACCATCATGTCCCAATATTAGAATATCGTGTAGGTCGTAATGGGCTAGCCTATAGATGGTCCAATGTTACGCCAGGATTTGACATGCCTGTCGATATCATGATCAATGATACGGAGCAGCGATTGAATGCTTCGACCCGTTGGAAAACGCATTCGTTTGATCAGGAGATTCAGACAGTTACTGTCGATCGAGACTACTATGTCGCGAGCATGAGGGTGTATTAGTAGTACGAATAGATGATAATCTAAGGATACTCATCGATCCACACATACGGACACACTTTTTCAGGGTATATTGATATCATATTTAATATCACAATGCTATGAAAGAAAATGTTGTAACAGCCACCTCAGGATGGATCATATTGTTTTTATTGATCCCAGCTCTCGCTGCTATAGTTTATGGATTGAGGATGATTGGATTTGTCCCTCCAGGTCTGTTTATTCCAGTTATAATCTTAGGGATATTTGTCATGAAGGGCTTCATGGTTATCTACCCCAACCAGTCTAATGTAATGACCTTCTTAGGGAAGTACGTTGGTACGGTTAAGCAAAATGGATTTCTATGGGTGAACCCACTCTACACTAGAGCAAAGATTAGTCTTAGAGCACGAAATTTTGACAGCGAGCGAGTCAAAGTAAATGACAAGCGGGGTAATCCTATCTTGATCAGTGTGATCTTAGTATGGAAGGTTGACGAGACCTACAGAGCGGCATTTGACGTAAGTGATTATGAGAGCTTTGTAAGAGTTCAGACCGATGCTGCTGTACGTAAGCTGGCAGGTTCATATTCCTATGACAACTTTGATGACAATCAGGAAGAGATCACCTTGCGATCCGATACAGGAGAGGTTAGCATAGCGCTCGAGAAGGAACTGGATGATCGCCTAGCGATGGCAGGAATCGAAGTGATCGAAGCCAGAATTGGTTACTTGGCGTACGCTCCTGAGATCGCGTCAGCCATGCTCAAGCGTCAACAAGCAGAAGCCATAGTTGCAGCACGACTGAAGATTGTGGAGGGCGCCGTAAGCATGGTAGAGAATGCGCTCGATCAACTATCTCAAAAGCAAATTATAGAGTTAGACGAGGAGAAGAGAGCTACTATGGTAAGTAATCTCATGATTGTATTGTGTTCTGACAAGGAGGCTACGCCAGTCATTAATGCTGGCGGTTTAATAACGTAATGAACCAAAAATATATGGCCTAAGAAGATGAGGTGGATCCATAGGATCGGTCTCTCTCAATCCATTATTACTTCGAGTTTTTTGGTTTTTCCGTTTCTGTCAACTTCAATTTCAACAGTTTGACCACTATCTACTAAGCCCACTACCATGGTCAATTCGCGATAAGATGTGACTACGTTGTCATTGAATCTTTTGATGACGTCGCCAGACTTCAAGCCAGCTTTGTCCGCAGCTGAATCTGAGAGTACATCAGATATAGCAACACCATCGGGTGCATCTTCGATCATAACACCCAATGAGGCTCCACTTCCTAATTTAGTAGGCGTACCCGGATTAAGCTTGTCTAGATTGAATGATCTGAACGGGTCAACACCATCCCCCAGATCAAAATTTCTTAATAAAGAGTCCAGATTGGGGGTGCCAAATGACTTGAATATTGAGTCAATATCGATACCTCCAAAATTCAAGAAGAACTGTTCTCCAATTCCAAACTCTTCGGGCAAGTCAAATGAAAAGCTGTTAGATCGTTTTCTTTTTAAGTTGACATATTTTTCGATTTCCTCACCGTCACGATAGATGACAACTTTGATTTCGTCTCCTGCCTTTTTATTAGCAAGTATATCTTTAATGTTTTCATAGCTCGTGATTGGCGTCTCCTCGATAGAGATGATCTCATCTCCCGGTCGGATATCACTATCATAGGCACCTGTCCCTCCATAGACATCAACAACGGAGGTGCGACCATCCTCAAATGATAAGCTCACGCCAATAGAAACTTCTGAAGATTGACTACCGTCATTAAGCCACTCGCTCCACCCGTCTAACGCACTTGGGCCAAACCCTAAAGACTCAATATCCCACTGACCAAAAGGCCTTTCGTCGGTTTCTAAAAGTTCTTCGAGCTCTTGATCGCTGAAGTCATCTCCTTGCTTTCGTATGATTTTTTTGGATACTTCGTTTCCGTTTTTATCGATTGTTTTTTCGATGATGATAACATCCTTTTCGGTCGATTGAGAGAATGCTCCAATCCAAGCAATACTTACCAGTAGTATGGTTGCCAATATTGATCTCATAGCTAATTGTGCTTAAACGTTTTATTCGCTGCCTAAAATAGCGGCTAAGAGACTATAATGCTGTTCTCATAAAGTTAAAGGATGGTTAAACGCCGTTATTATTGCGGCTTATACATGACTATATGCCTCAAATCACCTAATTGGTCGACCCAAAGCGGGCTTATAAGATGCTGAGATAATCCGATAGCTTCACGGTAATGTCGAGCGTAGGATCATGTACAACTGCATGCAAACCCACTTCTTGTGCACCTCTCACATTATCTGCATTATCATCTATAAATAGGGTTTCGGAAGGATCTAGCTTACTGTCAGCTATGACATATTGATAGATGTCGTGGTTGGGTTTTCGATATTTGATTTCATGTGAATAGTAAGCCTTGATAAAATGATCTCTCTCAAACGAGTGGGGCTCTATATTGATCGCCGGTAACATGTTCTGACGGACATAGGTTAGGTGCGTATGGTTAGTGTTGCTAAGCAAGTATATGTTATAGCTTGATCTAAGGTCTTTGACAAAATCCAGTTTATAGATTTGTATGTCAAGCAACATAGCGTTCCACGCATCGACTAGTGCCCGTTCTGTTACGATGTCATCAGTGAGCCTCTGAAGTCTATGGAGAAACGCCCCCTCACTGAAATAGCCCATCTCATATTCATCAAGGATGAGCTGCACGTGATCAGGGATGTCTCCATGTATTTTGAGCAATGCTTTAAGGCGATCGAAGGATAGAGAATAATCCAGATCAAGCAGGATGCCACCAAAATCAAAAACGATGTTCTTTATCTGTTGTCTCATGACCTAAAGCTATGTAAATAAACACATCATTTCTGGGATGCACTGGCAGCGAATCATAACTAACAAACGTAATATGTATGTCTTGCCGCACTGTGCGCTGAGACCAAAGAGAAGAATCCTTAAAATCCTCTGAGGCCACCTAACCGAACTGTATGAAAAAACTAATTTTTTATTAGCTATTTCTGGTTCTCAGAGGATACTTCTCACCTGTTTAGAGAGCGTACTCATTTTCTCCGATTAAGTAATCCGCAATTTCTCTTTTTAAGGTTTTGATATTCTGTAACGGATAATCACAGAAGTTAGTAATGGCACTCATATATGCCGACTGCTTACCCTCCAACACAAATGAACCGACAGCTTCTTGAGCGCTGACCAGAATTCTATTCTTAGCACTTTGGAAATGCACCTCCATGATGGCTTTTTGTAGTTTTTGATCTACTCCGTTGCCAGCGCTGACATTTTGATTATATCTCAGCATTAAGGATTCGGATATGTATAGATCAATTAAGATATCAGCGAGGTTCATCAATATCTCTTGTTCTTCTTTGATGTTGATTTTTCCTTTCATGGCCAACTGACCTACGGAGCCCACTAACATGAGCGCTGACTTTCTGAAGCCGATGACTGCCCGAGCCTCTGCGGTGAGATCTGCATGATTACTCGATGTTCCCGTCAATAGCTCTTGCTGTACAGCCATTGCTGGTGTAGCAAAATCCAACGCACCTTTCATGGCACTTCTGAAGACGATGTTCAACATGAGCATCCTATTGATTTCATTTGTGCCTTCATAGATCATAGATATCCGAGCGTCACGATATGCTCGAGCGGCTCTGCTTTCTTCACTATATCCCATTCCACCGTGAATCTGTACGCACTCATCAGCCACATAGTTCACATTTTCAGATAGTGCTATCTTGAGTATAGAACTTTCGAGTGCATACTCTTCGGCAGCGATGAGCTCTGCTTCGGCATAGCTCTTGCCCTGGCTCATTAATATCTCTGTATAATCATTTATTAATCCTGTGGTACGATATA
>CAZJTO010000074.1:0-10149 GCA_964548935.1 uncultured Saprospiraceae bacterium | reverse complement strand
CATGCAATATCAACACAAAAGCGTAGAGTCTACTCCACGATGACAGGATCGGTGGTCGATCCTTTAATTCAGGAAGTACTTTATGTTCTGTGAGCATACCACGATGTATTAGTCATCCCTATGTAAGTATAACTAATAGATTTTATAGAGAATAGATCATGTTAGTGAGTTAATTATACAAAGGGTTGCCCGCCTGGGTACAGTTGAAACCTCTTGGGACTTTGGGAAGGGTGAAATTCCTGAGCCCTATAAATGATGTTTATATGTTTAGATTTAGGCTTGTAGTTGAATTTCAAAGCCATGATTGATCACCGCCTTTATGCTCCAACCAATAGCTTTAGCTCGCATCTTCATATTCTCAAGGCCGGAGCCGTCGGAAACTTTGTCCATATCAGGCGTGCCGTTATCCACCAAGGTCATTCAAAATGATCGCCACTATGACGAATAGACATACGCACCTGATCTCATTTGGAGGTTTATATCTACTGTGTTTTTCAGAAGGCTACTAAAATGAGATGGCTCCATCCGTCTGTTGACGAATGGAGCCATCTACATTAATAACAATTGATATTCACTTACTTTATGTGTCTCAATCTATCTACCCTATCTATTCATCTACGCAGGTTTCAATGTCTGCTATGAATACGCCTCCCCCAGACACCTCAAAGCCTGGTTCCAGATCTATATCTACTTCAGCAGTATATGTGGTGGTGCCAAAGTCATTGACGAGGCCATTGGAACTGATAAATCGCGCTCTATAAGATGTTGCATTGATGGCATTCTGATCAAAGTTGTTATTACTAATAACCAAGTCATAGAGGCAAGCGAGGTTCTCCTCAAAAAAGTCTCCTACTAAGAATACCCATCGATAAATATCTGCCTCATTACCCGCCAAATCTTCAATTCCTGATAGCGTCACCCGATAGGCAGATGGTGCCAGAGAATTCAATGCTGTACTCTCCACAATCCTGATTCTATTTTGGAATATGGTTGCCTGTGCTGGTATAATCTCACCCGTGACGAGATTTTCTATTTCTACCATGAGACCCGCTGAGCTCGCTCGTATCACTTCATTATAACTTACTGAAAGTATGTCATTAGCCGATTGATCATAGTGATCGTCAACAGGCTCGGGCACACCAAATACTATTGGCTTCTGCCTATCCACTACAACCGTCACCAGATCTGAGCCATTGCTAATCGTCGAACCATCCATTGTCGTTATTAACTTGATCTCATAGATCCCGTCCTCTTGTATCTGGGATAGATCCCATTCCTCAAAAGTACCAACAACGGGGTTGGGATTAAAATCACTACTCGGAAAGCTAAAGTCAGTGTCATCCATCAGACTACCAGCTCCTTGCTGCGTAAACTGGAGACCGAGATCGTCAAATTTCGAAATATCATAGTCCGTCATCCTAATGGTTAATTTATTATTGCTTGAGATATTGACGATCTCGTTAGGCAAAGGTCGTGCGATCGTGACAGGACTTACATCAGATATATAATTAACCGTATAGGTCAAACTCTCCTCATTATTATCCTCGAACTCGCCTCCGCAATCTGGGGCGATCCTGATTCTCACATTCTCATTAGCTGGACCAACGCCTGGATCTACTTTTCTGATATTGACAAATATCTGAACATTACTATTTGCACCAACAGTCAGATTCACTAGATTGTCCAAACTACCGTTAATCCTGACTTGAGAAGTCTGACCAAATGCAAAGTCCCTTATGATATTAAAACCTATATCAGAATTAGAATTATTGAAGATGGTAAACCTACGATTGATGGATCCACTCTGCGTTACATTATTAACGATTAATGGATCATCCGCTAATATGGAGTAAAGATTCGTTCTTGACACTGGATCTTCCTCATTGTACTCTACGTATGGACAACTTGAACTCCCTCCTATCACATTAAATATGGGAGTGCCATAGCGCGAATCTTCATAAATAGCTATAAGCAATTGGTCCCCTTGATCATCTTCTAATAGAGAATATCCTGTTGTGATACTTTGGGTATCTTCTTCATCTGTAGACGGCTCTAAGGAAATCTCATGTCTGGTCTGAACGAAAACATTACCCTCTCCACCATTGCCAGCGACGATTAATCTTGCACCAACGGCAGTCTGCATATCTACTTCTTGAAAATACTCGAAAGAACTAGAATATGTAGAGTCCCTAGAGATCGAAGACTCAAAATTCACTCCAGAACCAATAGCAATATGCATAAGAGAATCACTAGGGTTATCAATAAATGCTCGTCTCTTCTCTTCTTCATTGGAGGTAATTATGTCCCTCCACTGCTGAATCGAAAATTTTAAGCCATTCCTAACCCCTTCATCGTCTTCCAATACTATAGCGCTCTCCAAGTCAGGAATAATAATCTCTTTTATATCTCTGATTGTGCGCAGTGAAAGAGCAGCGACAGAATCTCTCGAAATAGCAAAATCTGTAAATGTTTCGAGCTCGCATCCATCTTGCGCTAGAATATCTGATTCAGAAAATGTTTTAGCTGAGATCATAGTCATTACAACATCAGCATCACCTCCTATTAAGCTTTCATCGTCACTAGTTGATATCGCTTGGTTTACCCTAGTAGAAACAGAAGTACTAGTGGAGCTATTATTGTTTATGGCAGTGCTAAAATCGACCTCTCCAGTAACAAAAGCTTCTGTCTCGGAAGAAAAAGTTATACCAAATATGCTTACACCATTTTCAAACTCTCCACCAGCTTGTAAGGCGGTGTAGGCTCCTCCCCCTTCAGAACGATTAAGAAATGTGGTCGACGTAAAATTATATTCAGTCTCACTCTCCCAGAAAGCCGCACCTCCATCCGTCGGAGGATCATGTAGTACTAATATTGGCAACTCCGGTGAAAGACTTAAGAAGTCTGTACCATTGGATTGAGCCCCTGTTGTGACGAAAGTTTGACTAATCTCATTACTGGGTTGATTGAACGCATCTATGGCGTTCAGTGTCATCATCAATGTATGATCATCATTAAAGTTTGGAAACGATCCTTGCAATAGGAACCCTACTGCCTCACCGTCCGAGATAGGTAGAGTAGGTAGGTTCTGAGTACCTACAGCCATTTGAAACATACCTGTATCTAATGGACAGGCCATCGGCCCCTCGAATATCTCCACTGCAATATCTGGATATCTCACATGTTGCTGGAGTATGGGTAAATTATGCAATGGCGTCCCTGGACCACAACTGTCATCTATCAATGCGTCCAGTCCATTTAAGGCTACTCTTGGCGCTTCTTGTACCTCTATAAATACAGTATCTACAAAAAACGAAACGATGGCACTATCGTTAGGCAAGTTGCTCAGCTGGTTTAGCACCAAATTAGCATCAGCACCATTGGTTACATCTTCAGGTTGAGATTGGTCTCCTAAGATGTCGATATCATAATCACGTGCCGGAACGAACAATTCTTGCATCGAGTTTACGATGTCGTGATTCATCAAGATTCCGTTCCCATTATCTCGATCTATCAGATTTATTCTCGCGATTCCTATATCTCTGTCACAAGCTCCACCATAGCCTATGACGATTTTTTGAAGGCTCTCGTCTTCAAAATCTACATCAGCAGTATTGTTAATAAAGACTTGAGTAACATTGGCTGGAGAGAACTCATGTTCCAAAATCACTGGCTCCTCACCATTTGGCAAAACAACTATCATTTCAAACTCTGGTCTTATCCTATACTCCCCTGGACTAGGTAAGGCCAAACTATAATTGCCTAGTTCATCAGTTGCAGAAGAATCTACTGGCACAACAACTCCCTGGATCAATCTCTCAGCATGAACTACAACTCCTGCCTTACCATACTCAGTCCCCATGAAATCATGAAAGACATTGCCCTGTATAGATATCGCTGTTAAATCATCATAGTCATTACCAAATGAAATCCCATTATCTCTCAGATCAACTATATAGATTGAATCTCCACCGGCTGCAGTAACATTCGCAGGTGGTTTGCGCAAATCATGATCTAAGAATGATGCCATGACATTATATCGTATCCCATCTCCTGAGGGATCACCAGTATATAGGTCTTCTATGCTATAATCTCCAAAAGCATCAGTCGTATCACACTTACTAAATGCGTATAGTCGATCGACCACATGACCAAAAGACTCATCAAGCACTGCACATACCTCAACACCTCTTATGGGAGAGCCTCCATTCGGAGCAGCCACTCGACCCTTAATCTCTCCACGTGGGTCTATCACATCAAATTCTAGTGCATTGGATTGATCGACAGCAAAACAGGCGTTAGTAGATAACCTGTGCAGTGTGAAATCTTCTTCTTCCGACATACCCATACCATTATTAGTCATCATAGTAATTGTATTAGCTGAGAGACTTTGAAAACTTCCATCAACACTATCTTCATGAGAAGTACTCATCTTAACCCATTGATAAGTCAGGGGTCCCGGATCTCCAGTAGGCGTGACCTCATTAATTACACTTAATAAAGAAGGTGATCCTTGTCTGATAAAAAAGTTATCGGATATGCCTGGAGGAAGATCCAACTTAATCTGTCCACCATCTATCTGATTGACGATTGACTGGATCTCTATAACATTACTAGATGCCACATTATCACTTATGTTAGCATTGCCACAGTAAGTTACTGTCCTACGATACTGGATGGCTTCATCACCCATAGCTTGATTGGTTAGATTGACGGACGCTTGATCTGTACCTACTGTAGTCCAGACGTTGTCGCTCATAAGCTTTCTTTGCCATGCATAAGTTGGTGATAGGCCTCCCAATACTTGACCGGCAGGAGTGTTCTCTTCTAATACTATGTCAAAGCTCGCACCCTCACAGACTCCCGTCGGCGTTGATCCACCTGTTAAGCTCGCTATTTCTACTTGTCCCCCATCTAGTGTAGTAGTAAAGGCTCCAACAAATAGAATAAAGTCACCAGTTTCACCTCCTACACCTTCAACTACAACGGTATAGGTGCCAGGGCACAAAAATGCATCGAATCGCGATCGTTCACTACCACCAAAGTTGTTGTTCTCCGCCAGTAAAGCCTCTGATTCATCAAACAGGTATAAGTAGGTATCAAAATTTGTTAGATTAGGGTTGTCAGTAGAGATAGCAACCAGTTTGGGAGAGTCCTCAATCGTAAATTGATAGGTGACATCGTTTCCAGAGTTGGCCGTTGTGTTCACCTCCCAGTCATTATCATAACCTGTATTATCCTGTGCGCCAGCTGGAGCACCTCTATTTGAATTATTAGAAAGAAAAGTACCAGGTCCTATATCTATGATTCCAAAATCTATAGGATTATCCCTAGTACCTTCCGCATATCTCCATGCGACTTTGTACTGCATATTCCCACCATTGGTGGCAAGGTGAGTTTGTGTATTGGACCAGAGACTAGGAGATTGTACAAGAGAGGTAGCATTAGCTCTGAACAGAACAATCCCCTCCTCGTCATCATCACTATCAAATATGCATTGATCTCCACCGTCATTCTCCCACATCCTCATTTCTAAATCATAATAAGGATCATCAATGTCAGATGCATTACGTACTAATTGATCCATTGATATTGTACATCCACTTCCACAATCCGCCTGAAATTGAAGGCAATGTATGGTAGTTCCACAAGTCGTGGGATTATTGACGGTACCATCAGACACACCGTTCATTATGCTTACAAGTGGACCACCCACATCTGGACATGCCGCCCATAAGAACCTCGGTTCTTCTAAACCATTCTCTCCAGAAGTTATGGTTCCACTGACTGTCCGAATTTCAAAGTTGTAATTAAGGTTGGTGAATTCTCCCTGCCCAATTAATGGGCCACCTATGGATACACATAAAAAGATTGCACATAGGGCATGGAGGTGAGCAGATCGGCTCAGATCAACCAATAACTTGAAGCGAATAGCACAAGAGATAGTGGCAGCTTTTGTATTGACTATATTGATTGAGTATTTCATAATAATAGAAGTTAAAGTGATTGAATAGTGAAAGGAGGCATGTCGTTGCTCTTCAGTCGAAGTATGCCTAGCTCAAATGCTCTTCTGACCAGGCCGGCAGTATTGCGCACTTGTAGTTTTTCCATCAAGTTTTTTCGATGGGATAGCGCTGTATTGGTACTGATGAATAATTGATTGGCGATTTCTTGAGACGTGTTCTCATATGCGATGAGATGAAGAACTTCTTTTTCTCGTGGAGAGATAGGACAAAGCATACTGACGCTTATTTTTTGGTAATGAATAATAGTAAGTGGGCCTATTAGGCACTATAATGTAGAGAAGAGTATCGGTCATTGCATCATCAACTTTGCGAATGGCAGGATTTGCTCTATGAGATGCAGAGTTGTTTTATAAGCGATTTTTTAGGATAGGATCAATAGCGTATAGGATTGTACTATGTGGTTAACTATTGTTAAGCTAACACCGAGTCCATATCTTACTCATCATAGCTATTATTCAGTCAGTTGCAGAGCATCAGTCTGATCAGTACGATCTAAATTATGAATGTCCTCAGGAAGACACATTTCTTCTGACTGGGTTCATTGACTAAGCATGAAGTGCGCAGATAAGCTCATGAAACGCAGAGTTACTTCACGAAGCCTCCTTGGTTTTTACCTAACTTTCAGATTAATATATCTAATACCTAAAAAGCTCTGATAAGAGGCAACATTGAGATTCCAATTCATAAAACATATCGTCCTATTAGCGGTCTTGCTACATACTTGTGTCCCTGCATCCTGCTATGCGATTAAAGATCAACCACCTACAGCTGATAACAAGCGGACGGCCAACTTGGATAACCACTTAAGGTCTCAACTTGAAAGCACGACTCTATACAAAGAGCTACTGATCTATAAAGAG
This sequence comes from uncultured Saprospiraceae bacterium, assembly GCA_964548935.1. Taxonomy (GTDB): domain Bacteria; phylum Bacteroidota; class Bacteroidia; order Chitinophagales; family Saprospiraceae; genus GYS-P2D. Next base: position 3,266 of record CAZJTO010000074.1, on the reverse strand, counting down.
ATCGGAGAACCAATGACGTTCTCACAAATCATAGATCAGGATCACCTGTTTATAGAAAATAACACCAAGCAGGATTATGATGAACAGGCCACATACTGGGTGAAGCTAAGCTTAGAACGGTGCTCAGGTGACTGTCCCGCTCGACTCATCAACTTCACTGCTAATGGATGGGATCAATCTTGGGAAGATATAGACATCTGGTTATTGCAAGGGGATAGCATCACAACAGTCAAGAGCGGAAATGCCGTGGCTAAAGACAGAAAACCTCTCAAATCTCATCTGAATCTCCTGCGATTAAACATAGCTCAAGATAGCCTCATTGATATGTATGTCCGGATACGAGGCGTAGCAGAGATCATCGGTCCTCGTACTGACCATATCAGTTTTCAACTCATCAACGAAGAATTTTGCCCTGGCATGATCGAGGGATATCCATTCGATGGTAGGTTTCATCCTTACGCCACAAACTTTGTCTTTACCGGCAATCCGATCACCACACATGACATTGTAGTAGATCAGGGTAATCAACTGACGATTGACTATGTCAAGCACAATTGGGCTCAATTAGAAAAGCGAAACTTGTTTGAAACCAAGCATGCTGTCAATACGACTTACTGGATCAAGACCACACTATATGGCAGTACACACTTCAATGGCAAGCAATTACTGCACATCTCCTCTACTCCTCTATATACTGGTGCAGATATGTTCAGCTTTGACTATGTAGAAACAAGCATAAGTGATCAACATGGTAATACGACAACACAACTGACAGGAGATCATGTATCCCTTAAGGATAGGCCCTATCATTTTTGGGGTAACTTCATTAAGATAGACATCCAAACTTCTGACACCTTAGAAGTACTTATAAAAGCGTCTGGAGCAGACCGGAGATTCTTAATGTCCAATATCACATTGTATCATATAGATGAGTCCAGCGTTTTCCCTAAGCAAGCAACTAAGTCATTAGAGGCGGGGATGTTTTTTGGCATTATTGGTTTGCAAACTATATTTTTCCTGCTGTTATATTTTACTGATAGGGATCCTATACATATCTACTATCCGATTCTGCTCGTAGGTTTGTTTTCAATTTTCTGTTTTACCGAGACCAACTTCAAGAACTATATTCTGTTTCCCAATCTGAGAGACTATCATGTTCCGTTGTTCTTCTTAGGCAACTCCCTGCTTCAGTTTGGAGTCATTAAATTTTCTCAAACCTATTTTCAATATCCAGCTCATAACAAACTGGCAAAGTATGCGCTCAATTCATTTATTGCGATCATATTTCTGATACATCTCTATACCATCATAAAATTTGAATACGATCCGATTCTTGGGAATCCCACTCGATCACACTATATGGTCTTGCTCTATTCATGTACACCCATCCCGCTTATCATTGCATTCATCATCTCAATATGTGCTCCTCATAATCCCTCATCTTCCAAAAAGTACTTTTGGTATGCATTTCTACCTGTAATACTTGTAGGAGGAATACACATTTTTACCATATTGACTACCAATTTCATTAGATCAGATTTCCTTGTCGGCTTATACAAAGACAGTTTTCGACTCACTCAGGTAGCAGTAATTTCTATGATTACCTTATTTGCCTTGAGTATAGGCCGCAGAATGAACAGGCTGAAAAAAGAAAAAAATATTGCCCTGCGCTTAGCACAAAAGAATCAAATCATTGCAGAAAAGAATAAAGAGAACGAACTCCTACTTAAAGAGGTGAATCATCGCACCAAAAACAATCTCCAAGTGCTCTCGAGCCTAATCAGTCTGCAATCTGATCATACTACGGATCATGAATCCATACTCATGTTGAAGGAAGGAAGAAATCGCATCGAAGCTATGAGCCTCATCCATCAACAGTTGTACCGTAACAAGGATGTAACAACCGTAGAGTTGAGGCAATATATAGAGGGCTTATGTCGGTATCTCGAGGATGCATTCTACACGGATAAAAAATCTATCCTGATACAAGAGGAGGTTAACTATGGCATCATGGATGTTGACTTCGCCGTACCACTCGGTTTAATCATCAATGAGCTCGTCACCAACACTGTAAAGTATGCCAAGTTTGATACGCCTGAAGGTCTTATTTTGATTGACTTGAATGAGCGCAATGATGAACTTATGCTGCGAGTCAAGGACGAAGGTGTGTCTACAGAGAGTACCACGAGTTCTGCAACGAATGGCTCATTCGGCACAAAACTAATCGAGATCCTGAGCAAAAAGCTGAAGGGAGAAATCTCAGTTGATACAAGCTCCGGCTATAGCACAACCATTAAATTCTCACGCTACAAATACAACCAATTATGAAATCAGCCAAAATTCTACTTGTAGAAGACGAGCCCATTATCGCCGCTGACTTACAGAGCCAACTCAACAAGCACGGTATCGACATATGCGACATACTAGACAATGGCGCCAGTGTACTTAACTATCTGAAGTCTAACACCCCAGACCTGATTATAATCGATATCAATCTACTAGGTGATATCGATGGTATAGATATAGCCCATCATCTTAATAGCCTTAATATTCCATTCATTTTCTTGACATCTAATGATGATACAAGCACATTCACCAGAGCCAAAATTACTTCACCGCAGGCCTTCATTACCAAACCCTATAGAATCAAAGACCTCTTGTTCAGCATAGAACTCGCCCTGAGTGAACACACCATAAAAAAAGATAAGAAAATAGAGTTCTTGAGCGATCGCATATTTATAAAAAGCAGGAATTCCCTCGAGAAGGTCATGTTTAATCAAATCCTATTTCTCGAAGCTAATGGAGCTTATACTAAAATTGTAACCTCTAAGAAAACCCACATCCTAAGCCACTCAATTAAGTATACTGACAGCAAGATAAATGTGGATTATATTATCCAAGTACATAGATCATATCGAGTAAATGTACATAACATAGATAGGCTCGAGGAGAGCTACCTATATTGCGGTGATCATAAAATCCCCGTAAGCAGGACTTATAAAGAAACGCTGCTAGCATTTTTTAAAACGATTTAGTTGTGAAGATTTATAGGGAAGACCCTATAAAGTAGCCTTTTTTATGCTCATTGTAAAAGTTAGAGCGACCGCATAAAGGAGGAAAAAGTCTACTATATTACTCAAGTTTTTGTAGATCGTGATGAGGATTTGACACCTATACAGAAGTTTTCGATCTCCAGATTACTCCTCAGTACATAAACATCCTTATGGTTCTGGATAGCTTTGATCTTGTTGATAAGGCCTTTTCTC
>CAZJTO010000073.1:0-10590 GCA_964548935.1 uncultured Saprospiraceae bacterium | reverse complement strand
CCGAGTCGATTACCAACTCGTGCTTGATCGATACCCAGAGCAAGAGACTCTTTAGTTGTCACGAGCAGCTTCATGATTTCTTCGCTGACTTCACCTATTACAAAAGTGTACGCAGCATCTCCATAAAAGTCATTGAGATAAACTCCGCAATCGATAGACACGATATCACCAATTTTAAAAGCTTCATCGTCTGGAAGACCGTGTACTACGACTTCATTTTTTGAGATAAGTAGTGTTGATGGGCATCCGTATAGCCCTTTGAATCCAGGTAATGCACCTTGATCTCTTATATAGGTCTCAGCCATCTCATCGAGATCTGATCCTTTGACTCCTTCTTTTAATTCTGCTGCAACTAACGCAAGTGTATCACAGACCATCAGACAATTCTTTCTGATGAGCTCGATTTCTTCGTTGGTCTTATATATTGGTTTGGACATTAAGAGAGACGTCTACATGCTTGCGCCTATCGGCTGCATACCACTACGCCCTTTCAATTTACCAGACTTAACTAAGCCGTCGTACTTTCTCATCAATAGGTGACTCTCGATTTGTTGTAATGTGTCTAGAACAACACCTACCAATATTAAAAGAGAGGTTCCCCCAAAGAAGAATGCGAATGCGTCATTAACACCGAATCTTGCCACTATCGCAGGAAAGATTGATATCAATCCTAAAAATATGGAGCCCGGCAATGTCACTCGTGTAGTGAGTGAGTCAATAAATCCTTGTGTTGCCTGACCTGGCTTGATTCCAGGTATAAAGGCATTTTGTCTTTTTAGGTATTCTGAATACTGCTGTGGATTCACCAACAAGGCAGTATATACATATGTGAATATTACTACTAAAAAGAAGAATATCACATTGTATGGCAATGACTTCCAATTAGTCATCGACATCAAGAAGCCGCTTTGTGCTGCTCCATCTCCACCTGCTGCCCATTGTGCAATCGTCATAGGTAAAAACATAATCGCTTGAGCAAAGATGATAGGCATCACACCTGCTGCATTCACCTTAAGTGGAATAAAATCACGTGCACCTGCCATAGGAGCATGTCCTCCTTCTCTACCAACCATCCGCTTAGCGAACTGAAGTGGTATACGCCTGACTCCCTGCACAATCATTATACAGGCCATCACAATTGCAAACAATACTATCATCTCGATAAAGAATAAGAAGGTATTATTATTAAATGCACCTATCACCTCAGCAAAAAACGCCGTAGGTAATGTGGCGATTATGCCAATCATGATCAAGAGAGACACACCGTTACCGATGCCATCCTCAGTGATACGCTCACCGAGCCACATGGCAAATATTGTTCCCGTAGATAGTATGATAATATTACTAAACCAGAATACTGTTGGGCTTAATGCCGGCGTAACTGCGCCAGGTATAGAAGATATATACCCTAAATATGTACCTCCTTGAACAAGAGTGATCGCCACTGTAAGCCAACGTGTGATCTGCGTAATTTTTTTTCTACCGCTCTCTCCTTCTTTCTGCTGTAAGCGTTGGAAGTACGGCACTGCAAAACCTAATAACTGAATGATGATCGATGCCGTAATGTAAGGCATGATACCAAGTGCGAATATGGACGCTCGATTGAAGGCTCCCCCTGCAAAGGTATTGATGAGACCTAAGATATCATTTGCTCCTCTACCCGATGTTGCCTCTGCTAAAGCCTGAGCATTAGCACCTGGTAAAACGATAAAAGAACCGATTCTATATATAAAAATCAGTCCTAACGTAAAAAGAATCTTATTTCTAAGCTCCTTTATTTTCCATATATTATTTAGAGTCTCAATGAACCTCTTCATATCTGTTATTTCTTATAATTGAACAACTGTACCACCAGATGCTTCGATCTTCGTTTTTGCAGATGCGGAAAACGCATGGGCCGTAACACTAACTGCTTTACCTAGGTCTCCAGAACCCAATACTTTGACTACATCATTCTTTTTGATTAATCCAAGCTTGTATAATTCCTCTGGTGATACGGCACTTAAACCATATTTCTCTGCTAATGCAGTAATCTTACCTACATTAAGAGCTACATATTCGACTCTGTTAGGGCTCTTAAACCCTCTCTTTGGAAGTCTCATCTGTAATGGCATCTGACCACCCTCAAAGTTTCTTTTACGAGAGTATCCCGATCTACTTTTAGCTCCTTTATGGCCTCTTGTAGACGTACCTCCTCTTCCAGACCCTTGTCCGCGAGCGATTCTCTTGCCTTTCTTTGTAGATCCCTTTGCAGGTTTTAATTCATGTAATTCCATAACTCTACAGTTAAACTTCTTCTATAGCTAATAAATGCTTCACTTTTGCAATCATGCCCGCGACTTGAGGATTAACATCCTTTACGATTTCATGATTCAACCTTCTTAAACCTAACGATCTGACCGTTGACTTTTGGTCTTTAGGCTTTCCAATAACACTCCTGACTAATTTGAGTTTCAATTTCATGGCCTATCCGTTATATAGTTTTTCTAAAGTAATTCCTCTCTGACGAGCAACGTCTTGTGGGCTTCTCAACTTAGTTAGTGCATCAAGAGTTGCTTTAATCACATTGTGTGGATTAGAAGACCCTTGAGACTTGGCTAACACATTGTGCAATCCACCGATCTCCAATACTGCTCTCATGGCACCACCAGCAATCAACCCTGTACCATCCGATGCTGGCTTAATTAACACCTTTCCTGCGCCGTACTTACCTTTTTGCTCATGGGGTATAGTACCGTTTTGGATCGGAAATTTAACCAAGTTCTTCTTAGCATCATCTACAGCTTTTGCTATACACTCAGAAACATCTCTTGCTTTTCCTAAACCATGGCCTACGGTTCCGTTACCATCTCCCACCACAACAACTGCAGCGAAGCTGAACGTACGTCCACCCTTAGTTACTTTCGAAACTCTGTTTAGATTTACAAGCTTCTCTTTGAGCTCAGTTTCTGACGCTTTTATTCTATTGTCTTTTGCCATCTTACTATCTTAAAATTGAAGGCCACCCTCACGAGCACCCTCTGCCAAAGCTTTTATTCTACCGTGATATATATATCCTGATCTGTCAAATACAACAACTTCCACATTTTGAGCTTTTGCCTTCTCTGCTAAGTCCATACCTACTTTCTTGGCAGTCTCAACTTTATTAGCTCCTGCCTCCAATGTCTTAGATGAAGACGACGCAAGCGTCTGCCCATTAGCATCATCGATCAACTGACAGTATATCTCCTTATTACTTCTAAATACAGACAGTCTCGGACGATCAGCAGTTCCATTAATGGACTTTCTGATACGTAATTTGATCTTCTGTCTTGCGGTTAATTTACCCATGATTAATTATTATTAACCAGCTGTTTTACCAGCTTTACGTCTTATTTGTTCATCAATAAACTTAATACCCTTGCCCTTGTATGGTTCAGGCTTTCTGAATGCGCGAATCTTAGCCGCCACCTGACCGATCAATTGCTTATCAATACCCTCCAAGATCACTCGTGGAGTTTGTCCTTTTTCCATAGAGGTCGTCAGCTTTAACTCACTCGGGATAACGAAGTAAATCGGGTGAGAGTATCCTAAGGTCAACTCTAACATGTTACCAGTATTAGCTACCCTGTACCCTACACCTATTAACTCCAACTCCTTTTTATATCCTTCAGATACGCCAACAACCATATTGTTAATCAATGACCGGTATAATCCGTGCAATGACTTATGTCTCTTCTGTTCTGTAGGACGAACAACAGTTAATACTCCATCCTCTTGAGTGAATGTGAAGTCCGAGTCTACCTTTTCAGAGAGCTCTCCCTTTGGTCCTTTCACTGTTACAAGGTTGCTCTTATCGATGTCGATAGTAACTCCTTGAGCTATACTTATTGGTGCGTTTCCAATTCTTGACATAACCTAAATATTAATATACGTAGCAGAGTACTTCTCCGCCCACATTATTAGTTCTTGCTTGCTTATCCGTCATCAACCCTCTTGAGGTACTGATGATTGCTATACCCAGACCATTAATGATCCTAGGTAAATCTTCGGCAGCGGCATATTTTCTTAATCCTGGCTTACTGATGCGTCCTAATTCTCTGATCACAGGAAGTTTGGTTTTATTGTCATACTTCAATGCGATCTTTATACTCCCAGGCACACCGTCTTCAAACTTGTACTTGAGTATATATCCCTGATCATACAAGATTTCAGTGATACTCTTCTTAATCTTAGACGCTGGAATCTCCACAATACGGTGCCCCGCTTTTTGGGCGTTACGTACTCTTGTTAAATAATCTGCAATTGGATCTGTTAGTGCCATATCTCTATTCTTTTTACCAGCTCGCTTTAGTTAATCCAGGTATCTTACCATCTAAGGCCATTTTTCTAAATGTAACCCTATTAATACCAAACTTTCTCATGTACCCTTTAGGACGACCTGTAAGCTTACATCTGTTGTGTAATCTTACTGCTGAAGAGTTCTTAGGGAGCTTATCAAGCTCTTCCCATCGACCTTCTTCTTTTAACCTTTTCCTAAGGTCAGCATATTTAGCTACAAGCTTCTGACGCTTCGCTTCGCGTGCTATAATTGACTTCTTAGCCATAATTATTAGTTTCTCATATTTTTGAATGGTAAACCCATCTCTTTTAGCAATGCATAGGCCTCACCGTCCGTATGTGCTGATGTCACTATGGTTACATCCATCCCTGATATCTTATTGACTTTGTCAATGTTGATCTCTGGAAAGATGATCTGCTCTTTAATTCCTAATGTATAGTTACCTCGACCATCAAAGCTCTTGTCATTGATGCCTCTAAAGTCACGTACACGTGGAAGTGCAACGGCAAGTAGACGATCTAAGAACTCATACATCATATTATCTCTGAGAGTCACTTTAGCTCCAATCGTCATGCCTTCTCTCAACTTAAAGTTTGAGACAGACTTTTTAGCCATACAACGAACAGCCTTTTGACCAGTCACCTGAGAAATCTCGTTGAGAGATACTTCGATCAACTTTTTATCCTGCGTGGCACCACCTATACCTTGATTGATACAAATCTTTTCAATCTTAGGCACCTGCATGACAGAAGAGTACTTAAACTGTTCCATCAACTTAGGCGTGACCTCTTTTTTATAAAATTCTTTTAGTCTAGGTATGTATGACATTATCCTATAGTTTCTCCTGATTTTTTAGAATATCGGACTGTTCTATCGCCGTCCTTTTTCCTTCCTATTCTTGTTGGCTCTCCTGACTTAGGATCGATCAACATGATATTCGATATATGTATAGGTGCACTTTGCTCGATGATTCCTCCTGCCTCGTCATTGGTAGGCTTCTGGTGTTTCTTCTGAACATTTACCCCTTCTACAACGGCTCTATTCTTGACTGGCAACACCTGCAAAACCTCACCAGTAGCACCTTTATCAGCACCAGCGATGACGATTACTTGATCACCCTTCTTAATATGTAGCTTTTTTGAGCTCATCTCTATTATTCTTACAGCACCTCTGGTGCAAGTGAAACAATACGCATGAATTCCTTATCTCTCAACTCACGGGCAACAGGACCGAAAATACGTGTACCTCTTGGCTCGTCAGCTGCGGTCAATAAGACTACAGCATTATCATCAAAACGGATATAACTCCCGTCTTTCCTTCTAATTTCTTTCTTAGTTCTTACGATAACAGCTTTTGACACTGTACCTTTTTTGATTCCTCCTGGAGAAGTCTCCTTGACAGATACTACGATCATGTCACCGATACTTGCGTATCTTCTCTTAGATCCTCCCAACACTCTTATGCAGAGAACTGATCTCGCTCCAGAGTTATCAGCTACGTCTAATCTTGATTCTTGCTGTATCATTATTACTTAGCCTTTTCGAGTATTTCTACTAAATTCCACCTCTTACGTCTACTTAATGGTCTAGACTCGATGATTTTCACCTTATCGCCCTCGTTACATTCATTGTTCTCATCATGAGCCATAAATTTCTTAGACTTTCTGATGAACTTCCCGTAGATAGGGTGCTTCAATCTTCTTTCTACCACTACCGTGATGGCTTTATCCATCTTGTTACTGGTAACTACCCCGACTATTTGCTTTTTATTCGTATCCATGAGGCTGGTTTAATTATTCCTACGTCTTCTTGCTCTAATCTTTGTTCTTGACGTTGCTTCTACATCGTCAAGCTCACGTCTTCTGACTTCAGTCTTCAACCTTGCGATATCTCTACGCACCTCTCGAAGTGTCAATGGATTTTCCAACCCACGGATCGCATGTTCAAACTTCATTTTGCCGTATTGCTCTTGTGTGACATTGAGTTCATTCATTAACTCTTCTGCACTGAATTCCTTTAATTCTAAAAATTTCTTAGTAGCCATAATTATTCTATCCAGCGTAGTCTCTTCGCACTACAGTTTTAGTTAATACGGGTAATTTTTGAGCTGCCAATCTTAAGGCTTCTTCTGCTACTTCTTGTGACACACCATCGAGTTCAAACATCACTCTACCTGGTTTAATCTGAGCCACATAATGGTCAAGAGCTCCCTTACCCTTACCCATCCTTACCTCGAGAGGCTTAGCGGTGATCGGCTTGTCAGGAAAAATGCGAATCCATACTTTGCCTTCCCTCTTCATAAATCTGGTCATGGCTATCCGAGCTGCCTCAATCTGTCTACTTGTCAATCTCCCGCTCGTAACAGCCTTGAGTCCAAAAGATCCAAATGCTATCGTACTTCCTCTATGAGCAAGTCCTCTATTTCGGCCTTTCTGCTGTTTTCTATATTTAGTCCGTTTAGGCTGTAACATTCCTAATACTTTTTAATATCCTAATTATTATTTCTTCTTCCGCCGCCTCTTCTATTATTTCCGCGACCTCCTCTCTTATTTCTCAAGTCCACTCCAACATTTGGAGATAAGTCTCTCTTTCCTAATACTTCCCCTTTGCAGATCCATACTTTGATGCCGAGCTTGCCATATACCGTGAGTGCTTCTTTTAAGGCATAGTCGATATCTGCTCTGAACGTGTGCAATGGAATACGTCCATCCTTAAACTCTTCAGATCGTGCCATATCGGCACCATTCAGTCGACCACTGATTCTCACTTTAATTCCTTGAGCACCTGCTCTCATCGTAGATTGAAGTGCCATCTTAATCGCACGTCTAAAGTTCACTCTACCTTCGAGCTGTCGAGCGATAGACTCTCCAACGATGTTAGCATCTAGTTCTGGCTTACGAATCTCAACAATGTTGATCTGCACATCAGATCCTGTAAGCTTCTTCAGCTCCTCTCTGATACGATCTACTTCCTGTCCGCCCTTACCGATGATAATACCCGGTCGTGACGTATGAACCGTAACAGTGATTCTCTTAAGTGTTCTCTCGATAACAATGCGAGAGATACCTCCTCTTGAGATACGAGCGTTTAGGTATTCTCTGATTTTGACATCGCCAACAAACTTCTCAGCGAAGTTGCTGCCACCATACCAGTTGGAATCCCATCCTCTGATGATTCCCAAACGATTACCTATAGGACTTGTCTTTTGACCCATGTTTATCTTTTATTCTTCTTCTGAAGAGGGTTCGTTATCTAATGCAAGTGTATTCTCAACCACAAGCGTCACATGATTCGTACGCTTGCGTATTCTATGCGCTCTACCCTGCGGTGCAGGTCTAAAACGTTTTAGAGCTGTTCCCTCATCAACCATCGCCGTCTTAACGATCAAATTATAATCTGCCGCACTGTAGGCCAAATCACCTTTATTCTCCCAATTAGAAACAGCAGATAGCACTACTTTCTCTAACCACTCACCAGCTTCTTTCTTGGTGAATCTCAATATGTTCAGCGCATCATCTACAGACTTTCCTCTGATGAGATCAGCAACTAACCTCATTTTTCTCGCCGACATCGGACAGTTTTTCAATTTAGCTGTAGCCTCCATATTATCTTCTATTTCCTGAGTGTCCCTTAAATGTTCTAGTAGGAGCAAACTCCCCTAACTTATGGCCAACCATATTCTCAGTTACAAAGACAGGGATAAATGCCTTGCCATTGTGTACTGCTATCGTCTGACCAACCATGTCAGGAATAATCATTGATGACCGTGACCAAGTCTTAATCACCGTCTTTTTAGTTGACGATTGAGCCTTATCAAGCTTCTTAAGCAGCTTGTGGTATATGTATGGTCCTTTTTTTATAGATCTTGCCATTACTACTATCTATTTTTTTCTTCTTGAGATGATTAATCTGTCAGAAGATTTTTTCTTCCTTGTTTTCTGACCTTTTGCCATAATTCCTGTACGTGATCTTGGGTGACCTCCTGAAGCTCTACCTTCACCACCACCCATCGGGTGATCAACTGGGTTCATCGCTACACCTCTTACTCGAGGACGTCTACCTAACCATCTTTTACGACCAGCCTTACCTAATACAGTTAAGCCGTGATCTGGATTAGATGTAGATCCAATCGTTGCCTTACAAGTAGATAAGATCCTTCTCACCTCTCCAGATGGCAATTTCACCACAACATATTTCCCTTCTTTCCCCATCAGTGTAGCATTCGTTCCTGCACTACGAGCCAATGAGGCACCTTTACCAGGTGTCATTTCTATTGCATGAATCGTACTACCTAATGGAATATCTGATAAGAACAGTGTATTACCCACATCTGGAGTAGCTTTTGCTCCAGACATTACTTTGTCTCCTTCTTTTAGGTTATTAGGCGCAATGATATATCTCTTCTCTCCATCAGCATACTCAACCAATGCGATAAACGCTGAACGGTTCGGATCATACTGGATACTATCTACAGTTCCTGTTACACCGTCTTTGTCTCTTTTGAAATCGATCACACGGTAACGTCTCTTATGACCTCCACCTATCTGGCGCATGGTCATCTTACCAGTACGATTACGTCCACCTGACTTGTTCAACTTGGCAATTAGTGACTTTTCTGGTTTCTTGTTAGAGATCCCGCTATAGTCAACAGTAGTCTTAGTTCTAAGACCAGGTGTTACCGGATTATATTTCTTTATAGCCATCTTCTGTCTATTTATATATCACCAAAAAAGTCTATTTCCTCTCCTTCAGAAAGCGTAACTATTGCTTTCTTGAAATCTGGCTTTCTTCCTCTCTGGATTCCTGATTTCGTATTTCTCACTTTGCTCTTACCCGGCATGATCATAGTGTTGACATTCTTAACTGTCACGCTATACATCTTCTCCACAGCATCTTTAATCTCAAGCTTGTTAGCCCTCTTATTCACTACGAATGAATACTTCACCAATTCTTCAGAGAGATTCTCTGCTTTCTCGGTAATGAGTGGCTTTACTAATATCTCTTTATACATACCTCTTATTATTTAGATAGTATTTCTGAAATCTTGCTCACAGAACTCTCTGTCAGTATAAGATCCTTACAGTTCAAAATGGAATATGTATTCAACTCACCTGCTGTCATCACCTTATCAGAAGATAAGTTGCGACTTGAGAGGTAGATGTTCTGATCTCCTTCTCCCAATACAAATAATCTCTTATTCGTGTCAGAAATGCTCGTTGCTATTTGCTTAAAAGCCTGAGTTTTTGGCGCATCCATCGTAAAGTCCTCTACAACTTTGATTTGACCATTGCTCAATTTTTGACTCAATGCACTCCTACGAGCCAGCTGATTCACTTTCTTATTGAGGTTAATCGTGTACTTTCTTGGGCGCGGACCGAATATTCTACCACCACCTCTAAAGATTGGCGACTTAATAGATCCTGCACGAGCAGTACCGGTACCCTTTTGCCTTTTGATCTTTCTTGTAGATCCTTTGATTTCTCCTCTTTCCTTTGCTTTATGAGTTCCTTGTCTCTGATGTGCCAAGTATTGCTTGACAGCCAAGTACATCGTATGCTCATTAGGCTCTATCCCGAAGACTGCATCTGGCAAATCCAGTGAACGTCCTGTTGACTTTCCTTCCGTATTTAATATATCAATCTTCATATTACTTCTCAATTATTACGAAAGCTCCCTTATGTCCAGGTACGCATCCTTTGATCAATAATAAATTGTCTTCTGCCAGTATCTTAACGACTTGAAGGTTAGTAGTTTTTACTCTCTTCCCTCCAGTTCTACCTGCCATTCGGAGGCCTTTGACAACTTTTGACGGAGTAGCACATGCACCAATTGATCCTGGCGCTCTTAATCTATTGTGCTGACCGTGAGTTGCATCTCCAACTCCATGGAATCCATGGCGCTTTACAACACCTTGAAATCCCTTTCCTTTAGTAGTGCCGATTACATTTACGATATCGCCTTCTTCAAATACATCGCTTGCTGCGATTGTATCTCCTACCGCTTTGTCTTGGCCTTCAAATGAAAATTCAGCAACTTTCAACTTTGGTGAAGACCCTGATTTTTTGAAATGACCTTTCATTGCCTTGCTTGTGCTCTTCTCTCGCTTATCCCCATAACCTAACTGCACAGCCTCATAGCCATCAGTAGCCTCACTCTTCATATGAGTGACGACATTAGGAGATGTTTCGATAATCGTACAAGGCACATTTTTTCCTTTATCGTCAAAAATGCTGGTCATACCTAGTTTCTTACCTATAATACCATTCATTT
>CAZJTO010000072.1:5493-10599 GCA_964548935.1 uncultured Saprospiraceae bacterium | reverse complement strand
ACTATACATTTGAAGAGTATAAAGAAAAGATCGAAGCTACCCAGAAGGATAAGCACGACAAGATCATCCATCTCTATAGCAATGATATTAAGGGCCACCACAGCTTCATAGAATCAGCAGAAGGCTATGGCTACGATATCCTTGAGATGGACAACATCATCGACAATCACTTCATGCAAAATCTCGAGCAGAAGCTTGGGTATGGCACATTTGTTCGGGTGGATAGTGATACGGCTGACAACCTCGTGCAAAAAGACGAGACGAAAGAGTCAGTACTCTCTGAAAAGGAACAGCAAAAAGTAGAAGATATCTTCAAATCAATACTCCCAGAGTCAGGTGGCCCTAATTTAGAGCTTAAAGCTCTTGCCCCATCTGATCTGCCTGTAATTGTGACTCGTCCAGAATTTATGCGCCGGATGATGGAGATGCAAAATCTACAGAATATGGGTAGCAGCGAAATGCCTGAGATCTTTAATGTAGTGGTTAATACGAACAATCCTCTTGTCGCCGAAAAGCTCAATAAGATGCGCTCTGCGGAAAAGAAAGAGAAGTTTGCCAGCTATCTATATGATCTGGCAAGACTTAACCAAGGCATGCTGAAAGGTGAAGAAATGTCCAAGTTTATCAAGAACAGCTTAGAGTTCGTAAGCTAGCAAGGCTGGACAAGATATAAAGTAAAAGGGCTAAACGATGATCACCGCTTAGCCCTTTTTAATTTTCATTGATAGAAGTAGTATCCTACTTCATAACAGATAACCTGTTTGGTGCAACAACATTATTAATCTCGTCTTTGACTTCGATTATATAATTACCTGCTGGCACATCAGTCATAAATATTTGTGTAGCTGTTGCTCCTGCATCAAGATCTACTCTCTTTGATACTTGACCTTTCATATTGATAAATCTCAATTCAGCATTTGATGTAAGCGCTTGTCCAAATGTAATATTTACAAACTCTGAAGTTGGATTAGGCCCAAACTCAAATGTCATGATATCTAGTTCTTCTGCTCCCTCATATGTAAAGTCAAGGTCGTGATACTCATTGATATCAAGAGAAACAATTTTCTTAGGTGATACCCACTCGGCCATTTCTACAAATGCCGTAGCGTACTCTTCACTTCTGTCTTGACGTCCCCATACTAACTGCATATCATCGATATCGGCAGTAATTTTGAAATTAAGTGTAGCAACAGTAGTCCACTCGTCTCCTGAGCTTATTGTTACACCTCCGTCAGCTTGATCTAATAGATCAATAGAGAAGTTTGAAAAACCCATATTGTCATCGAATTCTAATGCTCCAATGCCCGCGGCTTTTACATTTTCTACCGTATTGGTAAAGATGATATCCGTATACTTTCCCTGTGGCAACTTAGTATCACTTAACTCTTCATTGAGAGTTAATACGTCAGTGTTGTAAAAGATACGATAATTCTGTCCTGCCAATACCAAAGCGTCATCTGCTGACTTAAGTTGGATATTGACATATGCTGTTTGTGTATTTTGGTCTATTATCGGCGTAGAAAATCTGATGTCAATAGCATTGTTAGCTTGTACTCCAGAAATCAACATTAGGTAGGTAAGTGCCGTAGCAAGAAAAAAAGACAAAGACTTCATTTTAATCCAATTGAAAGTGTTTAGCTATAAATACTCCATAGAGCATAATAACTGTAAAAAACGTTACAACAATTCTCCAGTGCTGGAGATACATGCGAAATAATTTTACCTCACACGAGTTGTGATCAATTGGATAAAGGGTTGGATTTTTTATTGGTACTGCTAAAATGAGCAACTTAATCGATAGTCCCCCTGCTTTACAACGGTTTTTTTTGTCTACTGATTGTCAAAAGTCTTGATAACGCTCTTAGAATTAAGGATTCCGCCATTAATATCTAATACGTCCACAGTATAGCGCCCACTTGGCCAGTTACTAAGATCGTAACTGAATTGCTCTTGATTATTCAGTGCTTGATACGCCACTTGACGGCCAATACCGTCCGTAATTAATATGGTATTTGCGTCATTCTGACCATCGAGCTTAACATTAATATAGTCAGCTACTGGATTAGGATAGACGGTTATGTCCACGGTGCTTTCGTTGAGGCTACCATCTTGACTCAGGTGATCGATCAATAGGTTGGGTTCGATTACTACCTGCTCATCACCTGTCTTCCACTTAGACAGTGCAACTTGGGCACTGGCAAAATCTTTTGTCAATTGACTTGCCCATACCAGATCGTAAGAATCATCAGATATACTGTTAAAGCATGCACTTGCTACTGTCACCCATGAGCCATCATGCGGAACGATTAAAGTATGATCATTATTAACGCGAGCGTCTACCGATAGGGATAAAAATCCGATATCATCTTGCTCCGTACTGATCACCTCTAGGTCTCCATATGACTGAAGCGAACTATAATTTTTAATGCTTTCTTCAATTACTGTTGCATGATCTGCATTATAGAACATTCTATAATTCTGTCCGGCAAGACTGATTTGTTCATTATAAGGCGAACGAATCTCCAGATCATAACATGCTCTGCTATGTTGTTGAGATTTTTGATTGATCCGTAGGTCAACCTGACTTTGAGCAGTCAAAAATGTTATACTAAGGAGTATACTGAGAATAAATAAAGCTATCGTTTTCATAAGAACATATTATAATTATTTATAATATCAAATACAGTGCCAGTCTTACCTTATTATAAGGTCATTATAGCGATTGACTGTAGTCGAAAGTAGATCTTGCTTACTATTCTGGGTGGATATATCGACATATGCTCTGCCGTATTTGGACGTCACTTCTTCACGAGCAAATACTACTGCAATTTCTTTATCAAAATCTTGGACCTCAAAACACATGGAGGCCACTTTGATTCCCTCTGATGAGATCTCGGTACCTGATTGCTTCAAATTGGAATGTACAATGGCAAAATTGATGAAGCCTAAATTATTCTCAAAATCCAGACCTCCTCTGCCACTCGCATCCACGCCATCAACATGTTGTACCAGGCGTAATTGATAGATATCTTCAGGTAATTCGGATATTAGAGATTGCTCATTAAGCTTTAGATTATCAGCGCCATAGAAGATTCTATAATTCTGACTTGATAAGCTATGACTGGCTGATCCCGGATCTGACATCCTCAAACTCACACATTGCTGACTCCCAGATTTCTCAGACTGTTCTAACTCGATATTAATTTCTGCCTGGCTGAATCCTCCTATAGATAACACCATACAGCTTAGGTATAATAATCCTTTACGTGCTTCTTTTTTCATTTCATTAATTTTCACATGAATTGCTACCATAATGACACTCTTTACCCACAAAAACCACTACATCGGATCGTGTCCCATGACTGGCTATCTCATTATAAGTTTACCAAATGTAACTCACCGAGTCATTTGTACCGCTAATATAGTACATGATATATTGCAATTTAAAATAATATGTAATAAACTAACACATTAAATAATTCATATATATAATTAATAAATATATTTACGGATGCGATTGTCCAACATAGCTGCACTAATCATAGGATCTGTCATCATATTCGGTTCATGTGCTCCCAATTCGGTAGAGACTTATTCCACAGAACAGATTAATGAAATTATGGGTCATGTAGATGGCAATGACCCAGCATTTACAGTTAAGGATATTCAGTTTGACTCTGTCATAACACTGGCCGGCACTCGGGGTTATCGAGATGATAATCAGCGTGTTAAGGCTAAGTTTTTCTATTACGGAGATCTAGCACGAGGATACTATAACCTCACAGATAGAGACAGCAAAAACTTACAAGTATTTGGCAAGAAAGTCGATGATCATTGGGCATTTACATGTGTAACAAAAGTCAACATGGAGGAAGTCGGTGGATACATAATACTCGATGGTTTCAATGGCATATGGTCCTCCGGACATATCAATTTCGAAAAGCAAAATATCTCTTTTAAAAAGCTAAACCAGGATTACGACGCTCTTCAAGAGTGGTAATCCAACATAATTAAACTTGGGTTGGTTGGTCTAAGTAATAGGGTCGGAATTTCCGACCCTATTACTATTTTTAGCATATGGCACTCCCCTACGGCTTTCACAATGATCGAATCTCTCCTCTCGCAGAAATGTCTGTCGGGCCCAACAACCTCTCCCTGCATCGAGGATATGGGATATTTGATTATTTCACCTATCACAATAAGTTTAATCTTCATCTTGACTGGTACTTAGACAGATTTTTTACGAGTGCCGACAAGGCTCATCTGCGCCTTGATCAATCGCGACAAGGGCTCATAGACATCATCAATGAACTCTACGATCTGAATCAAACCCCAACGTCAAATATTAAGCTTATCCTTTCTGGTGGCAGTAGCACCAATGGCTATAGCCCATCCAAAAAAACGGATCTGCTGGTACTCAACTATAGACATAGTCCCCCACCCACTAGTCAGTATACTCAAGGTGTCAGCCTCATTACCCATAGACATGTCAGACCATTTGCAGATATAAAGAGTACTAATTATATCATCCCTTATCTATTAAGGTCTAAACTCGAAGAATCAGGAGCACTAGATGTGTTATATGTGTTAGAAGGTATAGTAAGTGAAACATCGAGAGCTAATATCTTTTGCTGCCGCAACAATGTCCTGTACACGCCAAGTCGAGACATTCTTCCTGGCATTACCCGCAAGACCTTACTTACCGACCAGACTATGTATCCTGTAGTTCAACAAGACATCACCTTTGATGAATTGATCTGCTCAGATGAAGTATTTATAACCAGCACAATTAAAAAAGTCATGCCCGTCGTAAAAATTGACGGAATCCTAATCAATGGTGGACGTGTTGGGCCTATTGCTACACAACTTTATCAATGGATGACTACTCATATCTCTTACTAAACCTAGGATATATGATTACACAGAGCAGTATGATGGCCACACCTATATAGAAGCTATAAGTAAGCTCTTCAAAATCACCTAATAGCACACCAGCCACGATAATCCCATAAACAGGCTCCAGATTAATCGCCAAATTGGACGCGAACGCACTAATATGCCTCAACGCATACAGGTGAAGGATGAATGCCACACATGTACATAATA